>NZ_JBSRVI010000145.1:0-26502 GCF_055134445.1 Arcticibacterium sp. | reverse complement strand
GATTGTTACATTTTTGTTGGAAATGAAGCCTATAAAAACAAGAGGCCGTCTCAAAAGTGTGAGACAGCCTCTTTTTACTTGTACTCCTATCTAAGAAGATTTTCAAATAAGTAATTCTCAGAGCTAACTTTTTACTTACGAGACTTCCTCTTTACATTTCTTAAATATAGCTTTTGTTAATATGATTTGTGTCCATAGCTCCGCCAAACCGTGCATGAGAATGACAGTTTGAAAAGTGTAAGAATCTTGAATTTTAACTAAGACAACAAATTAACTCACATCTTCCGAGCTATTGATCCAGGTCATGATGCCTGCTATTAAAGCGGGAATAGCGAAGATTAGGAAGTTGGTTCCGATCGTCAATCCCATTCCTATTAATAAACCTGCCAAGGCTGGTCCTACGATTCCGCCAAACCTTCCAGCACCCATGGCCCAGCCAATTCCTGTGGTTTTTATCTCGGTAGGGTACATTCTGGCTGCAAAGGCATAAAGACCAACAAAGCCACCCTGTATTCCAAAACCTAAGAAAGCAAACACCAGTAAGATATAATCGGAACCTACAAAGAGGCCAAAACAAGCCATTAAAACGGCGGTTAGAATAAGTATTATTCCAATGGTCTTCTTCAAGCCATATTTGCTAGAAAAGTACCCTTGGGTCACTATGCCAAAGAAAGCCCCCACATTAAATACTGTACCCGCATAAATGGCCAACTCCATAGATAAACCTGCGTCTGTAGCTAATTTGGGTATCCAGCTGGTCATAAAGAACAATGCTCCAAAAGCCATGAAAAGTGCAAGCCATAACTGTAAAGATGGAATCTTATATTTGCCAGTAAGTAGTTTACCTACTGCAATGGCCGATTGTGGTGCGGCTTTAGCAGGTAATTCAGTGATTTGCTCGAATTCCATCTTCTTCAAGATGACATTTATCTTCTGTAAAGCATTTTTAGGTTGCTTTTTGATATAAAACTCTAATGACTCCGACAGAAAAAAGATAATTAAGGGAATAGAAACCAATGAGGCATAGCCTGCATAATGGTACATCTCTTCCCAGCCTTGTGTCGGAATTACCTTTGCGGCCACCAATCCTGATGCCACGGCTCCTACTGGATAACCAGAGATAACAAAACTCACCCAGAAATTACGAGATCTGTTGGGCGTAAATTCGGAGGTTAAAGCTGCCGTACTAGCCAACATACAGCCTATGCCTAGACCTGCAAAAAACCTATAAATCAATAATTCATTAATACTGGTGGCAAATCCTGTTAAATAAATGGAAATACCCATGATGATTCCACTTATGAGAATCATGTTTTTCCTGCCTATTCTGTCGGCAAAGGGAGCTATTAATAGAGTTCCGAGGGTCATTCCTGCCAGACCTGAACCAAAAACCACCCCCAACGTTTCTGGGGAAATAGACCAAGCTTTTGCAATGGCGGGTGCGGTATAGGAAATCACTAAAACGTCCATGCCGTCTAGCATGTTCATTAAAAAGCAAATGAGGATAGTACCGTATTGGAGTTTTGTCAACTGACTTTTGTCAATTAAAGCGGAAGGAGAAAAATGCATTATAAATTTTTATAGGGTTGTAACGAATGCCTAAAATAAGGCCAAAAAATTAAATTTATGACCTTATACTGGCTTATTTAACGTTTTTCCTTTTAATACAAAAAGGCAGTGAATAATAATGAGAATGGTGAGCACATTGCAAATCAGCTTATACAAACTAGTAATGAAGCTTTTACACATACTACTTCTTTCAAACTGAGCTTATTCCTCGGGAATACCAAAAGCTAAACTATATATTCTGAACGACAATGAGCCTCTAGCGTTTTGTAGATAATTATGCTATTCTATTATCCAAATCAAGATGACTAGACTTCAAACGTAAAACCCTTTTCAATGAGCTTATTATAGATAGCTTCATCAAACCTGTATAACATAGCCGCACGGTGAGAAACGTCCTGCTCTCTTTCATTGCATGAAACCAAAAGATTCATTTTTGAGAACTTGCGTCTAAAGTTCGACTTATCTAGTTTTTGACCAAGAATGGCCTCGTAAAGTTCTTGCAGTTGTAAGAGTGTGAATTTCTCAGGAAGTAGATTAAAACCTAGCGGTTCATGCTGAATTTTATGCTGAAGATGAGCGAAACAGCTATCGAGAATATGATTGTGGTCAAAACTCATGCTAGGCACTTCCCTTACATTAAACCACAGTACATCTGTAACAGAAGGCCCTGCTTCCAACTGAAACTTATCAATATTTACCAGTGCATAATAAGTGATGGTGATAACTCGCTTGTCTGGAAATCGTTCTAAATCACCAAAGGTTTTGAACTGCTCTAGAAATACATTACCTAAGGCTGTTTGAGAAGATAATATTCGGCTAGCCGCTTCATCCAAACTCTCATTATATTTAATCCAGCTACCAGGAAGTGCCCATTGACCTTTAGTAGGACCTTGCCCGTGTTTTACTAAAAGTGCGTACAATTCAGAGTTTTTAAAGCCAAAAATGACACAGTCAATTGATAAAGCGTCAATTATTTCGTCAGAAAGTTTCAAGAGCTGTTTGGTGCTAGGTTAAGCTGTAAAGTTACATTAAGAATAGCTACTAGCAAATTAGAGAAAGGTCATAAAAAAGGAAGTGTAGCAAAATATAAATCTCTAATCCAAAAATTATAGAAACGAAAAAAAATAAAAGTCAAATCGCAAGAGACCTGAAAGACAAATACGATTTATAAAGAAAGAAGTTAAATTTGGACAAATGAGCTATTGGAGTAAATAAGTAGAACCTCAATCCTGCCTAATAAAAATCTATACCCTTAAAGAGTCAATTGGTATCTCAATAATAAAACAAAATCAAGGTAATTTTATACAATAAATTCGTATTGATCTTAGAATTAGAAAATGAAACATTAGTCGACCAATTAGAATTATTGGTCTCTGTTCTTCCAGTACTCTATCCGTTATAATTACTTTTGAATCACTGCAACTCGCTATGTTTATACTTTATCGTTCACATGATTAGAAAACTCATACTGACATTTCTCGCAACTGCTTTAATTACCGCTTCCATGTTAAGCTGTAATTCCGCTGATTTATTACCCGAAATTCCTGATTTATCATTCTCCATTATAGATGGAGACACTGTCCTAACAAAATCATCAGACTTAATTGATTCTAGGCAAGTAAATGACACCTACTTTAAGAAATCAATTGTTGTTGGTGATACAATCGTGACATACAATAGTCCACTTAACTTTATTCCTAAACCAGCCGTTAAGCCAAATTTAGAGGCTATTAAGTCAACTGACTCAGAAAGTTTTAAATATTTAGCTATTGGAGGAAGCCTTAGTGCAGGACTCCAAGGTGGGGGATATTTTAATGAAGGAATTGAGATGTCTTTTCCTAACCTTATTGCCAGACAAATGGGAATTGAAAACTTTAAAACGCCAGCTTTCAATAAAGAAGAATATAACGGTTTTGGAAGGCAAGTTAAAACTGAAACTAATTTTAGTGGAGGGCCTTTCCCAAAAACTAATTATGTGACAAATAATCTGGTCAATCCTTTAGGAAGTGATTTATCATCTGGGTTTTCAAGAGCAGAAGACCTAGTAGATCAGTTGACTGTTCCGGAAGCTTCTTACAATCATTTCAATTTAAATGAAACTTTTAGCAGGCATGAAGCGGGAGATTACTCTAATAATTCTCTCGTAGCCGATAAGCTTAGAAAAAGACTAGGAATAAATACTAACCTAAAAGAGTTTATAAAGGCGAAAAAACCTGATTTTTTCACCTTTGAGTTTGGATGGCTGGAACTTATTGAAGAGCCAGAGACTACTCCCTCCACTTTGAAGTTAGGATCGGACAATCAGATTCCTAGAGCCATTGAAATTGATGAGTCGCTTTACTACAACCCTGTTGCCAATCATGTGAAAATTTTGAAATACTTTCGAGACCAAGGAGTTAAGAATGGAGTCATTTTCAAACTCCCCTTGATTACGGAAATCCCGAGATACTCTACTTTTGGAATAGCGTATTTTGAAAAGCTGTATGGAAGCACTAATCTTTTTAGAGGTAGCCCAGAAGATAACAGTCTTATTTCTGGTTCAGCAAGAAGGGATTTGTTTTTTTTGCCTAGTTCTGCAGCCGATAGTCTTTTGAGTCCCAAGGTGCATGTAGCACTAAAAAAAGGTTTGTCACCCGAAAATCCACTGCCTACTGGATTTGGAGTGGCAAGGAATTTTGATCAAAATTCAAACACATTAATTGTTCGATATAATGAGGAAATGGACTTTTTAGCAGAGTATTTTGGCTATCAAGCATTTGACCTAGGAAAACTATACTCTGACGTTAGCAAAGGAAATTATGTAACATACGATGGTGTAAAAGTTGATGGAAGATGGCCAGAGGGTGATTTCTATTCTACCGATGGAATTCATCCTTCGAGTTTAGGGCATCTCATTATTGCTAATGAGATTATAAAATTAATGAATACAGAGAAAAAGCTTGATATTCCATATATCTCAACCCGTAGTTACCTTCAATCTGTCAACCGCTAAACACAATTTTAATGATGAACACCAAAAGTATTTTCTTGGCATTATTATGCCTAATTTCTCTTTTTCTTCCGAACAAAGTTTTTTCATAATATGAAGAATTAGTTACTTTACCTATTGAAGGTACTATTTATCAGGACAACGCTCAGACCTCCATTTTTGCATCAGGGCAACTTCCTTTTGAAAATTTTACTGGAGGCTCTCTCAAGATAAGGCTGCCTCATCTTATTGAAATGAGACAGCCTCTTCTTTTCTCTATTTAATCCCACTTAATTTTTAGGCTGATAGTTTTTATCCATTGTTAAAATAAACTTATCCATTTTAAAACCATCTTCTCTCATAGAAAACTGAATGGTATGCTTTCCTGCTTTCTCAATGTCTAAATAGATAAGATGTGGCACGCCGCAGTGTACTTCTTCAGTACGCTTCTTGCTTTCATAGTACCATTGATTTTTTCCATCACACCACTGTAACCTTGCTCCAGTTTCTGGCCATGTACCGTCTATTCCTACGTGCACTCCATTATCCTCTGTTCCTGTAGAAAGTGCTCTAGCCCACACATAATACCTTCCTGCTTTAGGAATTTTGACATCGTAAGATACTATGGCTAACACTCCTGGGGTGTTAGAAAAACTTGTACCTACTATCAGCTCGTCATCATGTGTTACTCTGGTGTCTGGCAAAATCTGGATGAAGCTTTTTCCAGAAGCATTTGGGTCTGATTTTACATACCACTTTCTGACGTCGTCTTTGGTTTGCTTAGAAAAGCTCTCTGCTTCTACCACTATGGTTGTCTGAGCAAAACCTACGTTCATGGCCGCGGTACACAATAATCCTGTGATTAATACATTTTTGAATTTTGTCATTTTTACTGTTCGTTTAATAAGGTTGAATACTTTTTTGATAAATTATTAAAAGGGCCCGGGTAAGTTAGTTTCTCCGTTTTAGGTTTATTTTTCAGGTCTTTGTCTACTTCTCTAAGCCTTGGCACTAATGGTAGGTTTTCTGTAAAAGTCCAGTCAAAATAAAGTCCGGTTTGTACAAAATTCCCAAAACCAAACTGATGTGTACTGCTACTTTGTTCACCCGCCGTTTTTAAAGCCTCAGCCGTAAAGAGGTCTGGCTGTATGCTGTTTACATAAAGGTTATTTTCTTGGATATAAGACTTGCTAATGTGCGAAACCTTACCATTGATAAAGATATTATTAGCTACATGATGGTTTTCAGAAACTAGCCTTTTGCCATTCAATGACCTATTGGTAGGTGCCACGCCATGAACGGCAATGCCCGTAAAATTGGCTATCAAATTATGATAAATCTTCACAGAATCTGAGTCGTTAACATAGACGCCATTGCCATCTACATTCCAAATAAAATTATTGTCAACCATGTTTGGATATTGCGAAGCTTCTATAAAAATACCGCCCTGCACCGTAGCAATATCATGAATAATGTTTTGGCTCACCCGTGAGCCATTATTATCCCAATCTAGCCAAATAGCGTTTCCGCCAGTAATATTATGGATGTAATTTCTTCTTATCAGGCTGTTGGTCACATTTAAGATTTTTATGCCTGCCACTTCCCAATAGTTTTCGGCGTCTTGCCAGCCGCAATTATATATGTGATTACCTTCTATTAAAGCATCATGCACCACATAGCTTCGCATTCCTGCCGTTCCACAATCAGAAATCGTGTTGTTTCTAATAATCATTCCACCTATGGCATTATTCTTTTTTCTTGGTGATTTTACATTTAGAGGATTGGTGTCAATTTCTTCAAAGGCATAATAGCCAAACTCCAATGCAGACGAGTTCATTTGTCTAAAGGTATTGTTCTCAAAAATCCAGTGGTGCCCACCCAAAGACGTTACCGCTCCGGTACTGGTACGAAGAAAGCCATTGGCACAGTGCTCAAAAGTCAAACCCTTTAATTGGATATAATTTAAACCAATGCTTTGTGGAATGAATAGGTGCTCGGCTACGCCAATTTCTACCAAAGAGCCATTAGGGTTACCACTATCAAAAGCATGAATGTGTAAGGTCTTTTGGTCTTTGTCTATCCAAAAACTACCCGGCACTCTGGCCAAATCTCCATAAGCTGTTAGTTGGGTCAAACGCTTTCCGTTTTGAAAAACTAAACCTCTGGTGCTGTTATAAGGTGTGATTTCCTTCACTCCTTCTGCCCAAGGCATCATTGGATATTCGTCTGGCTCAATATTCATCAGCTTAAGCGGAAAATATCCATCGCTGAAAAAAGAGTCGTCCAGGGTAACCATCCAGGTTTTTCGTGACCACGTATAACTTCTGGAAGTGTCTCTGGCGGCATCCGTATAAATGGAACGTTGAATCCAAGCTTGATCAATGACTGTAGAACCTTTGATAATCACCTCTCCATCATTAGCCGCTTCATAGGCTATCATCTTACTTTCTGAGCTTCCACTATGAAGTGGTTTGATGGTTTCTTTATAAACACCAGCATGAATAAGTACTTTCTCTCCTGCTTTCACCACCTGAGCGGCTTTATTGATGGTTTTAAAGGGAGCGTCTTCCGTTCCAACATTGCTATCAGACGCTTTTGGGTGCTTCTGATTTACCACATATACTTTAGCGTATTGGGTCGTATTTTTCCATTCTGGATTAAAATTCCAGTCTGTTCTAGACCTGCTTTGGCCAAAACTAATTTGCGTGCAAATGCTCAGTAAAAGGGCCGTTAAAATTGTTTTATACATAGGGTTGAATATTATAAGGGTTACTTCGTATTTAACTTTTCAAAAAGCTTATCAGACGATTTTAGGTACTTTTCTTGGTTAGTTTCCTTAAGCCACTGGCTTTTCATGAATTCATTTTCAGTAAGCCTAGCGTCAATATTTTTGAAGAAATTATTATTCTCCCACATTGGCCTCGACTTCCAGTTGCCATTGATATAGCTTATGGCTTTTATTACGTCTGGGTTATCATTGATGGTCTTGAAAAAAGGCCTAAACCATTCTTTCCACGCTCTTTCGGCATCTGCTGTTTTGGTTAAATCAAGATGCTGACTTACTCCTTTTGAGTCTAAAAGTACAGGGGTTGATTCTGCAATAAATAATGGCTTTTTATGGTCACGGGCAAACTGAATCATAGGGTGATTTGCATCATCTGGCGTAAAAAAAGAATAAGCTACCCAGTCCACATATTCATCTCCAGAGTAAAACTTATCAAAGGTCTCACGGTTAGCTCCTTTGCCTTTCGACTGCCAAGTGTATGCCACATTGGTGACTCCCATGCTGTCTAGTTTATTTTTAACACGTCTGTAAGCAGGGATGTAATGTTCTGCTTTGTAAAAATTCCAGTCGTAACCGTCAAATTCATAGCCAATTCTCAAGAAAACAGGACGTTCTCCAAGTTCTTTTAGCCAGTTTCCTAGTCGGTGAATTAATTGGTCGTGACCTCCAATAGCTGTAATGCTGTCATTGCCTTGGCTCATATCTAAACCTATGGCTAAGCAAGAATTGTCAAAATCAGAATCAGAAAGAGCTAGCGACATGTTTTCTGGGCCATCGCCCCAATCATCCGTAGTGGTCAGGCCATCTAAACCTTTGTGCATAAAACCAAAAGATTCATGACCAGTCAAAAAATCGGTATAAGCCGTGTATCCGCCAGGAGCAGGTAAATGATCGTAATATCCGTCGGAGTATTTATCTAAGCCACCCACGGCTTCTAATTCTTGACCAGCAAAAAGTATGACTTCACCATCGACAGGTTCAAATTTAGCCCGAGTTACAGTTTCTTTATCTTCCGTTGGTTGACTTTTGCAAGACCAAACTGCAAGTAAAACAAGTGGTAATATGGTTGATTTAAGCATGTTCATATCGTTGATTCTAGATTCGTTTATTTTTTTGATAGGTAAGTAAATAGTGTATCTGAAGCTATCAGATACCGCTCTTTGTTGATTTCAGATAACCACTGCGTTTTCATGTAATCGTTTTGGGTTATTCTGGCGTCAATGTTTTTAAAGAATGGATTGTTTTGCCATTGCGGACGCGTTTTCCATGGGGAGTTAATGTAATGAATGGCTTTTATCACATCAGAATTTACTCTCACTGTATTAAAAAATGGCGTAAACCACTCGTTCCATGCTTTTTGAGCATCTTCCGTTTTAGTTAGGTCGAGATGGATACTGGTGCCTTTATTATCCAAAATTACTGGACTGGCCTCGGCTATGAAACAAGGTTTTTTATGATCGCGAGCAAACTCAATCATAGGATGATTAACCTCTCCTGCCGTAAAAAATGAAAAGCCAACCCAGTCTACCACATCATCTCCGGGGTAATATTCTTCCATGTTTGCTCTGGTAGAACCTCCACCTTTCGACTGCCAAACGTAAGCCACATTTTCAATACCCATTTCTTCGAACTTCTGATGGATACGCCTGTATGCGGGTTTGTAAAACTCACTTTTGTAATGATTCCAGTCATGGCCGTCAAATTCATAACCGATTCTAAGAAAAACAGGGCGATTGCCCAATGCTTTTATCCATTCGCCTAGCCTTATAATCAAATGGTCATAATCTCCTTTTGCCGTTTTTTCATCTCCGCCGTTGGCAATGTCTAGTCCGATGGATAAGCATGAATTGTCAAAATCGGCATCATCCACTAAGAGCGACATATTTTCAGGACCATCACCCCAGTCTGCGGTAGAAGTTAATCCATCCAAACCATTTCCGCCAAAGCCCGTATAGGCTGTAAAGCCTGCAGGAGCCTGGAAATAATCGAAATAGCCATCTGAGTATTCATCCATACCGCCAATGGACTCTAGCTCTTGCCCCACAAAAAGCAACACCTTTCCCGTAGGAGGTTCAAACTTGGCTAAATCATCATTTTTAAGCTCAAACTTAGGCCCCACCACTATCTCTTGCGACTTTTGGGTACACGCCGCGGTTAGGATTACCGAAATGATTCCTAGTAAGATATTTCGCATGACAGGTTCTTTTTTATGGAACTTGGAAATTCAAACTCATCTTCCTTGTAAGTGAAGTAATCAAAATACGCAGGGCGTTTGTGCCCCTCTAAATCTTGACAACAAAGACCTACAAAGGCACCTGTAAAGGCTGGCATATAGCTAGGGCCACCGTCTCTCACGTGGTCGTCGGACATAATGGTGGCGTCTAGCACTTGTCCTATTGCTAACCACTTGTCCACTTCTAAAGCATAGAAAAACTGTAAATCTGCACCATTCATTTCTACTTTTAGGTAGATATTGGCACCCTCTTCCATGTCTAAAACAAGTGGTTCGCCTAATGCTTCTGATTGCTCAAAAAGGTCATGCGAGGTCAGTTGAACACATAGCCGCCCTGCCTCATTTCTACTCACATTTAAATAGTGATAATGCGAGGTATTATAGTAGCAAACCAAACCCGCCATTTGCTGAAAGCTTTCAGGATTAAACTGAAGACTAGTGCTTGCGGTCATTTTATAGCTCTGAATTCTTCTTGCTATCAAGCTCTGCTCATGGGTAGAGTTTAAAGACTGTCTGCCATAAAGACAAAGCTTTCCTTTTGGCTCGCTTAAGCTTAACCAATCTGAACCAATAGGAACTCTGAGCGACTGAAATTCTATATCTAAAACCTCTGAATCAAATGAGTAAATCTCGTTAACATCTTCATTTATGGGCTCCACCTCAGTTTCTATTGGCACTTCCACTCTCGGAATGCAGGAGCCACTGCCTAAAGTAGGCCACTCACCATCTGGCCAATTAATGGTTTCAATAGAGGTTTCTCTTCCTAATATACACTTCCCTTGGGGCGTTAAAGGGCGACCGGTTAGAAATACAATAAACCATTCACCGGTTTTGGTTTGAACCAAGTCGCCATGTCCGCTTTTTTGTAAATAATAGTTTGGCTCATTTCTACAAGTTAGCAGTGGTCCATTTGGGCTAATTTCATACGGCCCCACTAAGTTTTTTGAGCGAGCTATGGAAGCCGCATGGCCATATTCTGTACCGCCTTCTGCTGTTATCAAATAGTAATATCCATCCTTTTGATAAATGTGTGGGCCTTCTGTAAGACCCAGCTCCGAACCTTCAAAAATGTAATGCTTGGAACCTATCAGTTTCTTTAGTGTTTCAGAATATTCTTGAAGAATAATACCACCAAATATTTTCCCTTTTCGGTGGTCTACACGTAAGCTTGTATACCATTTACTACCATTATTATCATGGAATAAGCTCCCATCAAAACCAGATGAATCTAAGAAAACAGGCTCTGACCAATCGCCAGAAATCTCTGTAGTAGTCACAAGGAAATTTGGCGTGTCTTTCCACTTTCCTGAGAAGGATTTTACGTTGGAATAAACCAGATAAAATACGCCATTATCATAAGAAAGGCAGGGAGCCCAAACACCGCAAGAGTCTGGTGCTCCTTTCATATCTAACTGAGAAATTCTGTTAAGTGGTCTACTTATTAATTTCCAATTTACGAGGTCTTTTGAATGGTGAATTTGGACACCTGGAAACCACTCAAAAGTGGAGGTGGCAATGTAATAATCATCTTCAACACGAATGATAGAGGGGTCTGGATTAAATCCTTTTAGAATTGGGTTTTTAACGAAAGTCATTAGTCTATTAATTGTTTTTCTAGTTCTTCAAGCGATTTACCTTTGGTTTCTACCACGTATTTCCAGGTAAAAATCAAACAGAAGAACATAAAGCCGGCATATATAAAGTATGTGGTACTGCTACCAAAATTTGCTAATTGAACGGGAAAAAATGTGGCTACTAAAAAGCTTGAAAAAGCATTGATAGTACCAACCGCCGAAATGGCGAATCCACGAATTCGGTTTGGGAATATTTCTGAGAATATAGCCCACATCACCGGTCCTAAAGAGATAGAAAAACCAGCGATAAAACCAAGGATGCTTAATAGCACCAAAAATGAATTAATTTTGATTCCGTCTTTTAAAAGAGCTGGTTTGTAATTACTAGAAGCTATGCCGCTAGTAGCCAGTGACAGGTCAATGGCACTGTAAAATTCTAGCTCATTTAAGAAGGATTTATCCTTAATGACGGAAACGCTATTGATGAACGTATTCTTTTTATGAATCAAAGCCGCTGCATTGTCATTTGACAATGTGATGCTGGATATTTCTTCTTCTGCTCTGAAGAAAATGGCATTATCAGCTTCCAGTTTAAAGCCATCATAATTAGCAAGTTTACTGTCATTTTCTTTGGCTAAAGCCCAAAGGTCATTTTCAAGAATGGTATTGGCTGAGACCGAAATTTGTTCTGAATTGACGATGTAGCGAGCTTTTTTGAATTGAATGCCTGTAAAGGTCAATGAAAAAGCCATCAGCGACACTCCGGCATATAGGAGTGGTTTTCTGCCTATTCGGTCAATCAAGAACATAGAAACAATGGTCATTACCAAAAAGACTAGACCAAGAACTGCCGCCTGCATAAAGGCAGCATCTCTACCTCCTCCAGCAGATTCAAATACCATAGGAGCGTAATAAAGGATGGCATTAATTCCAGAAAACTGCTGTAAAATGGCAAGCCCAAAACCTATGATTAAAACCAGTCTCATCTTCTTAGAGAAGAAGAAGGATGCCTGGGACTTTAAGCTTTCTTGTCCATCAGGATTTATCGTTTTTTTGATTTGTTGTAACTCTGCTTTGGCATAAGCCTCATCACCCACTTTCATAAGCACATCCATGGCCTTAGACTCTCGTCCTTTCATCATGAGCCATCTTGGGCTTTCGGGGATTATAAAAATACCTATGAAATATATAAGTGCAGGTATAATTTCTATGCCCAACATATATCGCCAGTTGGTGAGCGGGTCGTCAAAAGCTTTTAGTACAAAATAGTTTGAAAAGTAGGCGGCAGATAAACCAATCACAATTAGTAACTGATTAAACGAAACCAGCCAACCGCGGTCTTTGGCAGGGGATATTTCGCCTATGTAAACGGGTGCTACCAATATGGCAACGCCAACCCCAAATCCACCGATAATTCTTCCGAAGATGAAGAAGTTTATGTCGGTAGCTAATGCCGAAATTAAAGCTGAAACAGCAAATAATACAGCGGCAATAAGTAAGGAAGGCTTTCTGCCTATTTTATCGCTCATTGGCCCTGCAATTAGATTGCCAAGAATAGAGCCCCATATAATACAGGAAACAGAGAAACCTAAAAGAAAAGAACCGTCTTCAAGGTTAAAAACTGTTTTGTAAAAAGGTACTGCTCCAGATATCACGGAGCCGTCAAAGCCCAAGAGAAATCCCCCAATAGCAGCAGTAAAGGCTATTAAGGTTATGTAAATTGTGTTTTGCTTCATTTATAGTTTTTAATCAAAGTCTTTATTTTTTTTGTTCTATCACCTGAATATGGTTACTGTTTCTAGCGGCTATAATTAGTCTTCTGCCCTTTCCTTTTATTTGAATAATGTCACGTATATCTCCATTTAGATTCAAGCCTGTTTTCTCCTTATTCATTGGTACAAAGTTGCCTTTGCCATCTCCTTTTAAAAGGCAACCTAAACTGGCATCCATTCTACCTTGCTGCACTCTAAATGGGAAGAAGTTTCCTGCTATCAAAATGTCCTGAATATGGTCTCCATCAAAATCATCATAAATGATTCCAGACGCTACGCTGAATTGAGCTTCAATGGGTAATGCTTTTACAGTGAAAGTACCGTCTCCATTGTTTATAATTAAGGAGGAGTTCATATTATGAATTTTGAATTTCTTTGAAGCTTGAATTTGCTCTTTGGAGAAAATATCTTGAATGGTGGCATTGCCAAAATCAGCGTATTTGATAAACCTAGAATTTAAACTTGGGATTTGAGCGGTTAGCTCGTCGCGAGAATTGAAAGGGTAACTTTTGCCTTGCAAAAACCAAGTCATTACGGGGTCTGTTCTGCCGTCATTATCAAAGTCATTGACATAGGTGGTTAAAGGTTCTTTGGCTGTTGGTTTAAACTGCGAGTTGGTACCCATATTCCCCGCTATAAAATCGATATCGCCGTCGTTGTCAATATCAGCAGCCACTAGCTTACACCACCATCCATCGTTTTCGTTTAAGCCTGTACTTTCCGTAATTTCAGAGAATTTCCCTTTGGTGTTTTTGAAAAACTTGATAGCCATCCAGTCCCCAGAAAGAATAAGGTCTGTCCAGCCATCTTTATCAATATCAGCCCAGATGGCATCTGTAACCATTCCAGCATTAAACAATGCTTCGTTACCTACCTGATTAATGACATTTTTAAAGCGAATGCCGTTTTTATCAGAGTCGTTTCTTAAGATGATATTTCCGCCATTCAGCGGATAATTTCCAGGAACGGCTCTTGCTCCAACAAACAAGTCTAAGTCACCGTCTTTGTCAAAGTCTTCTGCTTTTACGCAGCTTCCGCTGTAAATCTCCTCCGGAATAGCTCCTTCTACTTTCTTGAAGTTTCCTTTTCCGTCATTCTCATAAATCCGGTCTTGAAGTTCAGGAACTGGATGTAACCACTCTGTTCCGCCACTTACTACATATAAATCTTGGTCGCCATCGCCATCAGCATCAAAAAACAATGAGCTGATATCTTCATGCGATTGGTCAGATTGCCAAGGTTGGGATTTTGATTTAGAAAACTTTCCTGACTTATTTTGAAGGTAAAGAACAGCACTTTGACCTGCTGGAGCACCAATAAATATATCTTCCAACCCATCTCCATTTACATCTGCGGAGGCCATTTTTGGGCCTTGTTTTGAAAGCTCGTAAGGAATTAATGACTCCCGTTTAAAGTCAACATATTCGTTTTCTTTTTGAGTAAAATCAATACCTGAATGGTCTGTGATTTCCGTAAAAATCGTTGGCTGAATTTCTTTTTGATGAAGTACATCTAAAGCGTCTTTTTCATAAACTTCTACCAATTCATTGACCCCAATATTTTCTAGGCTTTGTCTTTTGCCACTAGGCCAAATGACCTCTAAAGTTTTAATGGATTTAGCACTTCCTAAACCAAAATTGAGTGTATAATCTACTGAAGATTGATAGCCTCTTACTGGATAAAGCTCTTGGTACTGAGGTCCTGCTTTTGTTCTGATTATAACTTTGGCACCTATTCCAAATGTGTTTTTTCCTGAGCCATGTAATTTTACTTTGACGTAAGAATTGCCATTAACTACCTCGGCATTATTTCTGTAAACCCACACAGGTTCATTGTTATTACAAACGATTAAATCTAAATCGCCATCGTTATCCAAATCTGCATAAGATGCTCCACTGGACACACCTGGTTCAGATAAACCCCATGAATCCGAAACGTTTACAAATTTCAGATTGCCTTTATTTTTGAAAGCATAATTGCTCAGTTTCGTAGAAGGCATTTTTTTGAGCAAATCATAAAGCGGCATATTTTCCTGATATTTCTCACGTGTAGAAATGTCTTTACCATCTTTTACGACTTGCTGCATGGCTGCTTCTACCTCGTATTTCACAAAGTCCAAGCTCGTATAATCTCTTAGAAACCCATTACTCACAAAAAGGTCTTTCCAACCATCATTGTCTAGGTCTGTCAGTAAAGCACTCCAACTCCAATCCGTATTTGAAACGCCTGCCAGTTGCCCTATTTCGCTAAATACAGGTAGTTCTTCTTGGTCTAAACCTTGGTTTAGTTGTAACATGTTACGGGTATTTTGATGCCCATAACCGCTTGCTACCATGAGTTGGTACTTGTCGTATTGGTCGGCTCCTTGTACTGTTTTTTGACGGAGATTAGTTTCAGGAAGCATGTCTAAAGTCACTACATCTGGCTTGAGGTCATTGTTATAATCTGCAATGTCAAGCCCCATGGTGCTTCTGCTAATGTGAGCAAAAACTGTTTTTGCTACTTCTTTAAAAGTGCCATCGCCATTATTCAAATAGCAGAAGTCTTGCTCCTCAAAATCATTGCTAACATAAAGATCAGGGTAGCCGTCATCATTAATATCACTGGCGGCTATACCCAGGCCAAAGTTTATTCCGCTGCCATAAATGCCAGCTTCATCACTTACGTCGGTAAATGTATTGTTGTCGTTTCTATAAAGTCTATTGCCAAATTGTGGGTGGCGGAGATTTCTTAGTTTATTCGTATTAAAAAATGGCGAATAAAATCCGTTAGCATGGTTTAGTAAAAATAGGTCTAGGTCACCATCGATGTCATAATCGAAGAATAGTGCCTGACTTGTGTAAGTTCCAAATGCGTCAATTCCGAAGCTTTCTGCTTGCTCTGAGAATATTGGGATTCCATCTGAATTATTTCCTTGGTTTATATAGAGTTCGTTTTTGCGTTCGTCGTCCGTACCAAATCCAGAATAGCAAACATAAATATCTAGTTTGCCATCGGCATTGATATCCACAAAAGAAACTCCTGTTTTCCAATGTTCTCGCCCTGCCACATTTGCAATGGCAGTAACATCTTCAAACTTTAAACCTTCCCCTTTATTGAGGTATAGTTTTGATGGAACTTGGTTTCCTGTAAAGTAAATATCAGCAAAACCATCATTGTTTAAGTCTCCAGTGGCTACACCAGAGCCGTTATAGTAGTATTCGTACGTTAATACATTTCTTTCTTTAGTTTCTGTAAGTTGATTTGTGAATGAGATTCCTGTTTCTTGGCTTGATAATTTATCGAATAGCTTTGTTTCTTTTTCAGAACATGAAAATAGTAAAGTGAAAGAAATAGCCACACCGAAGCACGGCTTGGCTATTTCCTTAAAAAAATCAAATAATGGATTCCTCTTTTTCACTTTGTTATAATCAACTTAAAAAATACAACAACCCAATAAGTATCAGGTTGCTGTATAACCTCTAATCTATTTATTAATATCCTGGATTTTGAGTCAATTTTGCGTTTTTGTCCATTTCAAACTGAGGAATTGGGAAAACATTTTGATGCTCTTTAAAAATTCTTGGCTCATAAACTTTTTTGGTATAAACGTCTACATTGCCTTGTCTCTTTATATCCATCATGTAGGCAGGTTTATTGAAGTATGCCATTCCTTCTTTCCATCTACGTACATCCCAAAATCTGTGCTCTTCAAAGACTAACTCTACGCGTCTTTCATTCTTGATTTTCTCTCTCATTTCATCTTTAGAAAGACCTGTTGCCAAGTTTGGCTGCCCAGCTCTATTTCTTACTCTGTTGATAGCATCGTATACGCTAGCATCTGGACCTGTTGCTTCGTTTTTTGCTTCAGCATAATTTAGTAGCACTTCTCCAAGTCTGAAGAATATCCAGTTATTGTCTTGCCCTTGGTAAGTTTGAGAAGAAATTATTAGCTTATCGTCTAAGAATTTTTTCAGTCCATAACTAGTCTGGCTAGAACCTTTAGCTCCATCATAGGTATACACGGTAGTTCCTTTCCATTCCGAGCCGTTTCTTATGATTGTTTGGTCCATTCTGGCATCTCTATCGGCATAAGGGTCTTGAGGATTATATCCAGAAGTAGGGTCAGTGATTGTTTTTCCGTTGGTCATTTCATAAGAATCTACCAAGTTTTGGGTAGGGGCAAAGCCCGCCCAGGTACCATCACTAAGGCCGGCACTCATACCTAGCATATAAGATGCTGGATGAACTACGTCAGGCTTGACAAATTGTCTTGAGAAGATAACTTCAGAGTTGTTATTATCAATGAACAAACGATAGTAATCAGGGAACAGAGAGAACTCATTTTTGTCAATCAATTCTTTAGCAATACTGGCAGCATTAGCCCATCTTGAAGTTTCGTTCGCTGGGTTATTTAATGGGCTAGCAAAGTATAATAAAGTACGGGCCTTCAATGCAAGAGCCGCTGAACTAGTAGCTCTTCCTACATTTTTACCTGTAAATTTAGCAGGTAAAACCGCCGCAGCCGCGTCACAATCTTTTAAGATTTGAGTCACGCACTCTTCGTAGGTGTTACGTGGTAGTTGCAAGTCATCAGTGATTTCTTGAACATTGGTAATTAACGGAACTCCACCAAAAGTTTTGATAAGGTCGGCATAGCTAAATGCTCTTAAAAACAATGCTTCTGCCTTATACCTTTCTTTCACTGCGTCATCTCCAGGTACGTCG
The DNA here is from genome assembly GCF_055134445.1 of Arcticibacterium sp. Classification (NCBI taxonomy): domain Bacteria; kingdom Pseudomonadati; phylum Bacteroidota; class Cytophagia; order Cytophagales; family Leadbetterellaceae; genus Arcticibacterium; species Arcticibacterium sp. The sequence goes on along the minus strand of NZ_JBSRVI010000145.1, from coordinate 8,894 downwards.
TCTATTCTAGATAAAAGTACGTTTGCTTTACGAATGGTGGCATAGTTCATTACCCATAAATCTTCTCCATAAGGTGTGAAAGACGGTGTAATATCTGCCGTGTTAAATAATTGGATTTTGGCATCTAGTTTACCATCGGCATCATCAGAACCTGCTCCTAAGATGGACATTCCTCGAGACCATGAGAAGCCACTTCCGTAACCAAAATCTTGACGATTAAAACCACTTTGAAGGCTACCGTAGATATTATTTACAAATTGGTTTACCAAGTTAATATCAGACCAAAGTGTAGCATCAGATACAAAAGAGGTAGGTTTTACATCCAGTATTTTATCATTACAGGAAAGGGCCGAAAGCAAGACTAGGCTCAATCCGAATATTTTTATTTTATTATTTTTCATTTTTTTAAAGTTTATTCTTCACAAATATTATTTAGAATTGAACACTTAGGCCTACGTTGTAGACTTTTTGCTGCGGGTAGTACCAGCCGTCAATATTTGTATTTTCTGGATCTACATTTAGTAAATCTGTGAAGGTTAATAGGTTTTGACCAGAAGCTGAAACTCTGATGTTTTGTGCTCCAATTTTAGTTAAGAAATTGGGTGCCAAAGTATAAGCCACCTCAACATTTTTCAATCTTAAATAAGAAGCATCTTTAATCCAGAAGTCAGATACTAATTGGTTATTCTCTGCTATCACAAGTACTCTTGGCAAAGTAGCATCAGTATTCGTTGGTGTCCATCTGTCTAACCACTCATTGGTGACTTTTCCACCATTATAGAATGACCAAACAGCATTTGATTTCAACTGCTGATATACTTGCTCTGCTCCTTGAAACAAGAAATTCAGTTCTAAAGCCTTATAAGCTACACCACCTGTTATTCCGTAGATAATTCCAGGAATATTGTTTTTGCCTAGGTAAGTTCTGTCGTCATTGTCAATTTTTCCGTCACCGTTGATGTCATCATATTTGATATCACCAGGTCCTAAGTTTGTATAAGCGGTTTTAGGAGAATTGTCAAAATCTTCTTGATCCACAAATAAACCTAAAGAACGAAGACCATAATAGCCATTGATAGCTCTTCCCGTTCTTCTTAAGTCATCAGAAACTCCTGGAGACTCATCTGCAAATATTATCTTATTGGCAGCTTTAGTAATATTACCTCCTAAATGGTAGGAGAAGTCTTTGGTCAATTGTTTCTCATGATTTAAACTAATCTCAAAACCTTTGTTTACCACAATACCTATGTTTTCTGTAGGTAGGTTAGCACCAAAAGAAGTAGGTACAGATAGGTTTCTTTGAGCCAAAATACCTTCTCTACGCTCGTGGAAGTAAACTACATCTGCCGTTAAGAATCTATTTAAAAGGCTAAATTCTAAACCAACATCCGTTTTGGTTGACGTCTCCCATGTGATGTTTGGGTTTGCCAACGGTCCTGGAGCTAAACCTGAATAATATTGACCACCAAAAGCGTATCCACCGAAGTTGAATGGAGGTCCACCAGCGTATCCACCAGAGTTGTTAGCCAAATCATACCTTGCGTAGTACCCAAATCTTGAAGAAATCTGGTCGTTTCCTAATTTACCGTAAGAAGCTCTCAGCTTTAAAAAGTCAATAGCCGCTATATCACGAATAAAAGACTCTTCTGAAGCTATCCAGCCCACAGAAACTGCAGGAAAAATGCCCTTACGCTGATCTGGAGCAAAGTTTTCTGATTGATCTTGACGAACACTGGCTTGTAATAAATACTTGTTTTTGTAGATATAATTAAATCTAGCCGCAGTACTTAATAAACCATATTCGTTTCCTCCACCACCAAGGTATTGGTTAAGTGATGGTCCGGCGTTAATCACATCTAAAGCAGAAGTAGTATAAGTATTTCTACCACCATTAAGGTACCTGTCATAATTTGTCTTTTGAAGGAAAAGTACTAATGCAGATACTTCATGATCTTCATTCAGCTTTCTGTTATAGTTAATATGCCCTTGTAATTCGGTACCAGAAGACTGGGTGAACTGCTCATTCAGACTAGGATTTGAATAAGGCGTAGGAATAAGCGTATTGTCCAGCTGCCTTTCGTAAAGCGTAATGTTATCTCTCCATCGTTTATTATAACCTGTGGTTTTATCAAATGCCAATACTCCCTTTAAAGAAAGTCCCTCAATCCATGGAATATCTTGGGTCAATTGGAATGTAGTTAAAAGCACATCATAGTTATTCCTATTATATCCAGACTCTTCTTGAATAAAAGCAAAAGGATTTGGATAAGGTCTTGGATTTGCTAATTTCCCATCTGAATACTGGTGTGGAAAAATTGGAGGGTTTCTAAAGGCCTCTTGCATAATGTTAGTACTTCCAGAAACCGGAGCATCTTTATCTTCTACTCTTCCAGATAAATCTACAGACAACTGCGTAGTCTTAGTAAGCTGAAGGTCCAGGTTAGCTCTTGCGTTATATCGTTTATTGCTAAGTGTTTTGTACAATCCTTGCTGATTTAAGTACCCAAGAGATACGAAATACCTTGCTTTTTCATTTCCACCATTGATAGAAAGGTTTTGCTGAATCATGGGAGAAGAACCACCTAACATTATTTTACCCCAATCTGTATTTGGATATAAATCTGGGTCAGAACCGTCTTTGAATTTCGTAAGTTCTTCGTTAGTGAAAAGTGGTTCACGACCATCATTTGCTAAAGCCTCATTATAAAGCGTAGCATACGTAAACGAATCTGAAAAGTCTGGTAAACTTACCACAGACTGTGAACCATAGTTCACACTGTAATTAACACTTAGTTTCCCTGCCGAACCACGCTTTGTGGTTACTAAAATAACTCCATTAGCACCTTTAACCCCGAAAATAGCTGCAGAAGAAGCATCTTTCAAGATATTAACGGACTCCACTTCATTAGGATTTAAAAGGGCAAAATCATACTGCGATCTTACAATTCCATCAATCACAAACAACGGGCTAGAAGAACCATTGAAAGTAGAGACACCACGCACTAAAATTTGTGAACCATCGCTACCAGGTTCCCCTGAGCTTTGCTTTGCAATAACACCTGTAACTCTACCGGCAAGCGTATTACTAAGGTCGGCTACTGGGTTCCGTTTAATTTCATCTGATTTAATAGTACTAATAGAGCTAATCAAGTTCTTTTTTGACTGCGTTCCGTAACCTACTACTATTACCTCGCTCAAGTCTACATTTTCTGCCTCAAGAGCGATATCCATAACGCCAGCATTTCCTACTTGCCTTTCAACGCCTTTCATACCGATGTAATCAATGACTAGGGTAGCACCTTTAGTAGCTGTGATTTTGTATTTACCGTCTTTATCTGAAATGGTAGCAACGGTGGTGCCCTTTATGGCTATAGTAGCTCCGGGTAAGACCTCGGAAGTACTCATATCTGTAATAGTACCCGTGAGCTGTAGGCTCTGGGAATGTGCTAAAAAGGGCTGGAAGCCCAAAATAGCGAAGAAGCAAATGAATGTAAAAATTTGTTTCATAGTTAAGAAATTGGGTTGTTTTTGATACTGATTTTCATAAAATTTTGCACCTAGAATTCTCTGGATTCTTAGCCCGTTTTGATTAGGAATGACCGCCATTTTTTTATAAGTGTCAGCTTTATAAAAAGCAATTCAGGTTTAAAGTATTCCGAGAATTCGTAATAGAATCATTGCAAATTTAACTTTTGGTCTTTATTACTAAAAGCTTATAGTTAAATCGACCACAAGTTAGGGAAGGTTTTGAATAAATCAATTATTTCTATGAATATTTTTATTTGAAAGAGATTCTAGTTTTCGTTAGTATACTCTATATAAGTGTTTTGTATCTATTTGTGAAACTGAAAATAAAAACTGAAAATTTCGAGATTTAGATATGAGTTCGAAAGTTTTGGGTAAGATTTGGTTGCAGAATATAAAATATATCAAACCCTAATTTGCCCAAAAAGTGGGCAGTCTTTCTTGTTATAATAAGGAGGATTAAGCTTCTTTTTATATGGATTTGGAATGCTTTCTGAAAGCACGCGACAACTATATTTTAGGAGATGCTATAGCAAGTATATCCGTGTCAGAAAGGGAAGGGTTTACAGCTAGGTTTGAGAAGGAAATGTTTTGTTTTAGATTAAACCAATTTATGCATTAGAAAATCTCCCGATTTTATCGGGATCGTAGCTAAATTGCTTCAAATCAGTTCGTAAACCCTTTAAACTCAATCATCTTAGCCCTTCGACATTATCTCAGGGTAAACGGTATGCTAAATTTCTTTAATTGTCTGATTTATTGTATTTTAAAACTCATAACGATTCCCCAACGCATAAACCGGGTTAAATGTGCCATCAGTTTTGAGTGTTGCAACCCAAAGTATGATGAAATATTTCGTTGTCGAGAGGGAGGACTTTTGGCCCTAGGGTCAAAAGTCCTCCCTCTCTTCTTTAAATGATTCTCCTAAAGGAGTTGCATTTAGTAATTAAATCTAGGAAATATCAATTGTGAACTATCGGAATACTAATGCCAATATTTATGCTTAAAGCCTTATTGTGTTCGTTGGAGGAATCGGATTCAGTAATATCAGTAAAACTTTGACTGTAACCCAGGTCAAGATTGAGCCATGTGCGTGATTTAAGTGAATAATTCAAACCTAAACCAATCTGACCACCAATGTCCCTTTTCTTGAAAACATCATTGCCGTTGGTATCAACAATGTCATTTTTGTTTTGGTCTTTGGCACTTAACAAAGTACCGAAATAAGGTCCAGCATAAATTTTCGGACGTATTTTTTGACCAATTTCACCAAAGTAGTAAATCAAAGAAATTGGCATTTGTATATAATTGAGCCTAGTTGTGGCATCAGAAGTAGAATAATTTGAGCCTCGTTCAGAGAAAAGCAACTTGGCTCTTAGTCCAATGTGCTCATTTACACTATAGTTTGCGAAAGCTCCAACGGATAGCCCTATCTTATTTTCTGAAATATTGCTTGAGCTAAACTTAGATGTAATCACCCCTAATTCAGGTCCGATTGATAAGGTTTGAGCATTTATGACAGAAATACTACAGAACACGAATAGTAATAAAGTATATATATTTTTCATTTCGAAATAAGTTTTTCGTACAAATTATAATTCACTGGTAAAGGTGCTTTAATACCAATGGCTGATGTTATATAATATTTTTTATGAATTGCATAATTCACACTTCTACTGAAAGGTTATGGGTGTTCTCCGTGCAGTCCGTAAATAAAAAAACAGGACAAATTGCCCTGCTTTTTACACATAACCCTAAACTAACCCATATTTTCGTTGTATCATAAAATTTTTTTGCCTTGAATAATCCTTATTATTATTGCTACAATTGCAATAACTAATAGAATATGAATTAAACCGCCAACTCCAAAACCAATGAAGCCAATAAGTCAGCCGATTACCAATATAACTGCGATTATGTAAAGTGAATTTCCCATATTTACTAGTCGTTTGAATTATAAAAATTAGAGCAACAATATCAAAAGTAAAATTATAATAATGACTCCACCCTTGGTTAAACCCGCTTTATGCATTAGGCAATCTCCCGATTTTATCGGGACCGTAGCTAAATTGCTTCCCATCGACAAGCTCAGGGTAAACCGCTATGCTAATCTCTTTTAAATGACTGATTTATTCCAATATAACTACTCATTTCATTACGATTCTCCAATGCATAATCCGGATTGAATAAACGCCCCCGCCAAGCTTAGCGAACGCTGTTTTTGAACTTTTCACCTCTTGACGCAAGGCTTTTTTTCAATTGGCATTTTTTGAGTGTTACACTATTCTTTTACAAAGGTGAAAATGATTTAAAGCGGAATGTTATATTATTCTATAGAAGGCTTACAATATTCACACATTCAATGTCTCTACTTCTGGCGGCACTGTTTTTTCTATATCAATTAATAGAAGTTGTAGATTTTTTTTAAATACTTATCGATTGGCTTTAACCTATCAGAGACGGAATTTTCTCTTAATCGCTTAATAGAAATCAAGAGTTTTTCAGTAATTGACTTTGCCATTTCTATGTGTGTGCCTTGAATGACGAATTTTGTTCATAAGCGGAACAGTCCAATGGGTGAAAGTCCCGTAGGGGGAGTCGTTACCCAAACTAAGTAGGAGGCACAGGTGACCAAACATCTGAAGTAATCGAAACGCCAACCGGTCACGGTGTTTTATGTACTGACGACAATTTCATTATGAACAGCAGTTACATAAGGAGGCTATAGGGTCAGAAGAGGTGACATATACTGCCGAAGGCCAAAGTTCTGAAAAGAGGCTGAACTGAAATTGTAGCAGCGATAGGCAAAAGGACACCTGCCTGGCGGCAGACTGGTTGACCTTACCAAGGGAGCTTTCCGAGCTCGATGCTTTCAAACATAATGCTTAACCAACTGGACAAAAAACACAAAAAGAAGGGTTTATAGTTTGTGAGAACCTAATTCAAGATTTTAGAACGCCGTATGAATCGAGCGGTTCACGACTACGCGTCTCGGACTACGCGTCTCGGACTACGCGTCTCGGAACTGTTCTGTGGGATATAAGGGGCGAAGTTCCCCTTAACTATTGGACTGGGATATCGTGCTTTATTCTTTCTGCATATTCATTTAGTTTGCCAAAATTAAAAATAATTCTTACCAGTAGATATCAGAACAAAGTAAGCTTAATAATATGGTTTGATGAATTCCTAACTAATCTTAGCTATATGTGATTGTTGTAATTCTTTGTTGGAATTATGTAAGAGTTTACAGCTGATACCGGGTCACATTTGAAATGTGTTTATTTGAATCTGTTCGACACATACCACAAATCATTTTTTAATCTTATTTAAATTCAAACAAAATGAAAAATACCATAAAAATCGCAACTATAATGATAATTACCGGATTTTTAACGGCTTGTCAGCAGTCCCAAAGCACTGAGCAAGTCCTTACGGACGAATCCCAAAGAAAAGAAGTGATGGAAACTATTGTCAACAATCAGGAGATGATGACGGAAATGGTGGACATGATGATGAATAACGAGCAAGGTAAAATGATGATGTCGGGCAACAAGGAGATGATGGGTATGATGATAGGCAATCAACAAATGACGCAGGAAATGGTGAAAGAAAATCCAGGCATAATTCAAGACATGATGCAAAACATGATTCAAATGTGCCAGAACGACTCATCACAATGTAATCAAATGGCAGAAATGATGTTGGGTAACCATGTGATGATGCAAAGCATGATGGGTATGATGCGTCAAAATGGTATGATGAATGATGAGTCATACAAGAATGGCATGAATATGATGGATGGAATAACAGGAAAGATGAAGATGAACAAATCTTCCAATTAGAATTAAAATCACTCGGAACAGTTTTTTTGAGTAAAAAACAAAAGGAGCTTTACTATGGAAATTTTAATTGTAGTAACTAAAACTTGTCAGCATCGCCCCATGTTGGAAGAACAACTCAGACAAGCAGAAATACCTTATCAGGTTATTTATTTTGAAGAACATCCTGAATTTGTGGAAAAATACCAATCAACACTTTCACCTCTATTAATAGTGGATGAAAAAGTGGAATCCACTGGCCTTCTTGAACCGGAAAAAATAAATGAACTGAAAATGAGAAAATTAGACATCTCACAATTGCGGTCACAAAAAAGGGAGCAAAACCACATGATCCCTAAGGGCATGGAAGATGGCAAGGTGGAGGTTGATATAACTTGGGGAAGTATCCAGCCCATGCAAGCTGCCCCTCAGGTGAAAACCGTGGGGGAAATTGAGGTATATCATCACCAAATACAGGGATTATCAATTATTGATACCAGAAAACCAGATACCATGGAAGGTGTCACTATTCCCGGGTCTAGAAATATACCTTTTGATGAGATAACCAATAGAATAGATGAATTAGGCAAGCATCACCCACATTTGTTTTTTTGCAATGGACCTCAATGCCCACAATCAGCAACTGCCATAAAAAACCTATTAAAGGCAGGATATTCGGCTGACAAAATGCTTTACTACAGAGGTGGAATGCACGATTGGATTACACTGGGCTTGTCTGTAAATGGAAATCTTCAGAATAAAAACCTGAAGATGGTGATAAGGGGAAAAGAAACCATGAACAACGAGAAAAAAGAAATGGGGAGTCAAGTTCAACATTGACAATTCTTTTTATCTATTACAGTCGGGGAGCGTCGAAATTATATTGGGTTCCCCTTTTTATTTATACATAAAAAACAAAAAACTATGATTTTAGGATTGATAATAATAATCTTTATTGCACTTTGGTATTTCAATCGACAAAAGTTTGATTTTTCCACAAAACAAGAGAAGCCCCTAGATATTCTTAAAAAGCGTTTTGCCGATTGGGAGATCAGCAGTCAAGAATATGAAGAAGGAAAGGCCGGATTGAGTAAATAATAGGCGTTAAAACACCTGTTAATGCTGGTATGCAAGTATTGGTATTTGCTTTATTCCTTTCTGTCGCCTCATTTTGTTTGCCAATGTAAAAACCATTTTTCCCCTGCAAGCACCAAAATAATTCCTATTGCTGACACTATAACATCAAAAATGTCAGAACTGGTCTTGATACATAAAAAAGCGATTAATACAATTAAGTCAAGTAATTATGCGAATATCAATTTTATACCATTGGCATTTACATCCTTCCTTAAATGTTTAAAAACTCCCCAAGTAACAATCATGTCCATTATTTGAACGCTATCCAGATATTGAAAAAGCCTTCAGACTGGGTATTAAACTAGCCGAGATTTATGACAAGACCACTGACCAAACCTATGGTTTAGCTCGACTAGCCAAATGGCATGAAGAAGTAAGACAAGCAGGCTTTAAATCCTTTAATTCAATTGCCCG
>NZ_JBSRVI010000144.1:0-12026 GCF_055134445.1 Arcticibacterium sp. | reverse complement strand
GAGCATGGGCACGAGCATGACGCAAATGGAAACCATATTAATGAAGAAACTATCGGACAAGAGGAGTTTGTAGTAGACATGGATTCTTTGGAAACAAAGCACGAACACCACAATGACGATAAGCACTCAATTGATGGTGATTCTAAAACGCATAAGCACGATGATGGTTCGGACCACAAATAATATAAATATGAAATATATAATTATTGTGTTTGCCTTTTTGGCAATGTCTTGTAATAAGAAGGCAGAAGAGGCACACGCTCATAACGCTGATGGTAGCCATATAGGGGAGGAAATTCCACGTATAGACCATACCGTCTGGACGGATAATACAGAACTATTTGTTGAGTTTCCTGCCTTGATTAATGGTAATTCAAGCAGATTTGCAGCTCACTTTACGGTATTGGATAAGCACAAGCCTGTAATTGGGGGCTCTGTGACAGTTAGTTTAATTAAAGATGGTAAAGGCATTAGGAACACGGTTGAGGCACCTTCATCGCCAGGTATTTTCTCACCTACCATTCAACCGAAAGAAGCAGGAACATACCAGCTTGTTTTTGAATTGAAAACACCCGAATATTCCGATAAAATAACGATTAATAATGTAACTGTTTATGCTAACGCTGAGGCTGCTATAAAAGAAATAGGTATTGCTAAAGAGGATGGAAGTGTTTCGTTCTTAAAAGAACAAGCTTGGAAAATTGACTTTCAAACTGCACCAGTGGTTTCTGGTAAAATTTACGATGTTATCAACACCTCGGGAGTTTGGATGCCTTCGCCTGGTTCTATCAAAACTTTGGCGTCAAAATCTAACGGTGTGGTTGATTTTAAAGTGAATAACCTCATAGAGGGCATAGCTGTAAAACAAGGTCAATTATTGATGAGCATAAGTAGTCAAGGCTTAGCCACTAATAATTTGAATACTGAAATTGCAAATGCACGTTCTTCTTTTGAACAGGCAAAAGCAGAATATGAGCGTAAAAAAGAATTGTACAATTCTAAAATTATTGCAAGAGCAGAATTTGAAAAAGTGGAAAGCCATTTTCTAATATCACAATCTAATTATCAATCTCTTACGGCTGGCGTTTCAGGTGGAAGCAAACATATATATGCACCTTTTACTGGTTTTATTAAGTCTATTGCTATTTCAAATGGCGACTATGTGGAGCAAGGTGCATCTTTAGTGTCAATTGGCACCCACAAATCCAAAGTCCTGAAAACTCAATTAGCTCCTAATAATGGCTTAACAATGGAAAATGTACAGGGTATTTGGTATCAAAGCAAAGACGGGAAATGGGCAAATGCCACTGATAAAGGTGGTAAAATCATTTCGGTTGGAAAGGATGTGGAACGTGAAAATCCATTTATTTCTGTTTATACACAGGTAAACGCCGAAATAGACATGCCAGAAGGAAGCCTAACACCTGTTCAAATTGCGATGGGAAATGCTACCCTAAACACTATAGTTCCGGTGAATGCCTTACTTGAAGATTATGGAAGTTTTTCAGTCATCGTACAGCTTTCAGGCGAAAGCTTTGAAAGACGGCCTGTGAAGATTGGAAAACGAAATGGCGAAAATGCAGAGATATTGCAAGGTTTGGCTGTGGGTGAAGTGGTGGTAACTACAGGAGCTTACCAAGTTAAAATGGCCTCCATGTCGGGTTCAACACCTGCTCACGGTCACGAACATTAAAAACAGCGTAGAATGTTAAATAAAATATTATCAATTTCTCTTCAAAACAGATTAGTCATACTGTTGGGAGCGGCTGCATTGAGTTTATTGGGTGTCTATTACGCTCGAACCATGAATGTCGACGTATTCCCAGACCTTACGGCACCTACGGTAACGATTCTTACCGAAGCCCACGGAATGGAATCTGAAGAAGTAGAAAAATTAGTTACTTATCAACTGGAAACAGCTCTGAATGGCTCGCCAAATGTGAGAAGAATTCGTTCTTCATCCGCAGCTGGAATTTCCATTGTTTGGATAGAATTTGAATGGGGAACTGATATTTATAGAGCCAGACAAATTGTAAGTGAACGTATTCCAATGGTTCGCGAAAACTTACCTGAAGGTATTGGATCACCAACTATGGCACCAATTTCATCCATTATGGGTGAAATAATGCTCTTAGGAGTAACCTCTGATAATCTGTCACCAATGGAATTAAGAACATTGTCGGATTGGGTAATTAGACCTCGAATAAAGGCGATTGGTGGAATTGCAAACGTGGTGGTTATTGGTGGAGATTACAAACAATATCAAGTCTTTGCCAATCCTGAAAAGATGAAATATTACGGGGTAAGCCTTTCTGAATTGGTGGAACACGTTAAAGAAGCAAATACGAACGCACCAGGAGGTATTATCAATCAATATGGTAATCAATACATTATTAAAGGGAGTGGAAGAGCTTATGCATTAGAAGATTTACAAGAAGCCGTTTTAAAACAAGTCAATGGGCAAACCATAAAAATTAAAGATGTAGCTGCAGTAAAAATTGGTGCGGCTGACAAAATTGGTGATGGTTCTTTAAATGCAAAACCAGCGGTTATTTTAACCATTTCAAAACAACCTGATGTTAATACATTGGAATTGACAGACCGACTGGATGAAGTAATTGCCGATTTGCAGAAAACCTTACCCGAAGGTGTAAACATAAAAAGTCAAATTTTTAGACAATCTGATTTTATTGATGCCTCTATAAGTAATTTGAACCAGACCTTATTGGAAGGTGCATTCTTTGTAATGATAATTCTTTTCATCTTTTTGATGAATTGGAGAACAACCATTATTTCATTATTGGCAATTCCCATTTCATTATTAGTATCTATCATTATACTAAAATGGCTAGGTTATACTATAAATACAATGAGTTTGGGCGGTATGGCAATTGCCATTGGTGCATTGGTAGACGATGCCATTATAGACGTAGAAAACGTGTATAAACGCTTGCGTGAAAATATTAGAAAACCAAAAGAGGAACGTGAATCAACACTAACCGTGGTTCGTGATGCTTCCGTAGAAATACGAAGCTCAATCATCATTGCAACATTGATTATTATTGTATCGTTTATTCCCTTATTCTTTTTAAGTGGAATGGAAGGTCGTTTGTTGCAACCTCTTGGAATTGCATTTGTAACTTCCGTCTTAACTTCATTGATTGTTGCGGTAACAGTAACACCTATTTTGTGTTCCTATTTATTGAACAACGAAAAGCTGTTGAACAAACAGGCAGAAGGCACCCGTGTGGAACGTTGGTTGCAGAAGCATTATGGAAACCTTCTGCAACGAGTCACAAATATTCCTAAAACCATTATTGGTCTGACAGTTCTTGCTTTTATCCTAAGTATGATGGTTCTCACACAACTGGGAAGAAGTTTTTTGCCAGAATTTAATGAAGGCTCTTTGGTAATTAGCGTTGTTGGCCCACCATCTATGTCTTTGGAAGAAAGCAACAAAACAGGCAATTTAATAGAGACCATATTATTGGACTTAGACGAAGTGGAAGTAGTTACTAGAAGACAAGGAAGAGCAGAACTGGACGAACATGCACAAGGTGTAAATGCTTCCGAAATTGATGTTCCTTTTGTTTTAAAAGGCAAAACCAAAGAGGAGTTTTTTGAGGAAGTGAGAAATAAATTGAGCATTGCACCTGGTGTTAATATAACCTTGGGACAACCTATCGCCCATCGAATAGATCATATGCTTTCCGGTACACGTGCCAATATAGCCATCAAAATATTTGGCTCAGATTTGCAACGTTTGTTTCAAGTTGGTAAAAGTGTAGAGCAAAATATCAGGGAAATTGACGGCTTAGCAGATGTGGCAGTAGACCAGCAGATTGAAGTACCGCAAATACGTATTCAACCAAAACGTCAAATACTTTCGGCTTATGGAATGACAGTAGGTAATTTAATGGAACAAGTCGATATTGCTTTCGCGGGAGAAGAAGCAGGCGAGATTTATGAAGGTCAGCAATATTTTGATTTAATAGTTCGCTATGAAAAACAATTTCGCGATAATATTGATAACATCAAGAACACCTTAATCAGTTTACCAAATGGAGGTCAGACCAATTTGGGAGAATTGGCAACAGTAGCATCAGTAAGCAGTCCCAACACGATTAATCGAGAAGATGTGCAACGTAAAATTGTAGTTGCAGCAAATGTTCAAGGTCGAGATTTACGTGGAGCAGTAAACGAAATAAAGGAAGTAGTCGCAAATAATGTAAAAATGCCAGAAGGTTACCGAGTACAATATGGTGGCCAGTTTGAAAGCGAATCCAAAGCTTCGCAATTGCTTTTAGCAACAGCTATTATAGCCATAGCACTTATTTTTCTGTTGCTATATTTTGAATTTAAAGATGTCAAATTAGCTTTTGTGGTATTAATCAATCTACCATTAGCCTTAATCGGTGGTATCCTGATTGTGTATTTTACATCAGGCATTATCAGTATCGCCGCTACTATCGGTTTCATTAGTTTGTTTGGTATTGCAACCCGTAATGGAATCCTATTGGTCTCTCGATATGAAGATTTGAGAAAAGAAGGAATGAAAGGATTTCAATTAATCAAAACAGGAGCATTAGACAGGTTAAACCCAATCCTAATGACAGCCTTAACAACAGGATTGGCACTTATACCTTTAGCGATAAAAGGCGGGGAACCAGGGAGTGAAATCCAAAGCCCTATGGCAGTAGTAATTTTGGGAGGTTTATTATCGGCTACAATTCTAAACTTGGTGGTAATTCCTTGCGTGTATCAATTGGTTATTAGAAAACAATAGTAGTATTAAAAAAAAAGGGCTGTTGGAATTAATCAACAGTCCTTTTTCTTGTAATCACTTTTATAATAATCCAACGCCTTAACTTGGTAAAATACTTTCAACCCGCTTTATGCATTAGGCAATCTCCCAATTTTATCGAGACCGCAGCTAAATTGCTTCAAATCAGTTCGTAAACCCATTTTAACTCAATCACCATAGCCGTGCTATGCTAATTTCATTTAATTGTCTGATTTATTGCACTTTAAAACTCATAACGATTCCCCATTGCATAATCAGGGTTAAATAAATCCCAATAATAGTGGTTGATGCTGGTCTACCTTTGGCTGAAGCTTTTTTAGGACGCTTCCCTTCAGCTAACATCCATCTTTCATATTCATTTAAGAAAGCTGCATTCACCGTTTCAAATGGCAGGATCTGGCTTTCTTTTTTGAGGTTCCATACAAATTCAGCTTGAGAATATTGGGCTCAACTGTCAAACCAATGGCCTTTCAGGGCGACAGACTTTAAGCCGGAATATAATTACGAGCTTTAAAATGCTACTATAAGTCTTTAGACAACTTCAAAATTCTGCATCATCCCATCATCCTCATGTTCCAAATTATGACAGTGAAAGACAAATTTCCCTTTTTGTTCAAATTTCATTATCACTTGCACTTTCTCACCAGGTGCCACTAACACAGTATCTTTCCAACCTGTTTCATGTGGCAATATGATTCCACGACCTCCTTTACGGGAAATTAACTGAAACTGTACGGCATGAATATGCATTGGGTGTGGCTCATCTCCAGAGGAGTTATCAAATTCCCAAATTTCTGTAGCTCCGAAAGGGACCGTTTCATCAATACGATTCATATCAAATACTTTATTGTTGATACGGTGCATGCCCCCCTTTAGACTTAGCATTTTCATCTTCAGTTCAAAATTTCGGGTCTTTGTACTCCCCGAAATTTTAGTCATTGGAATTAGCGTATTCGGTAACTTGAAAGCATCTTTTTCCTCCGTAGTAATACTAAATTTCAAAATATTAAACTCATTTTTACCTTGTGCTTTTCCCATACCGCTGAAGGTTTTACTCATCAAAAACAAATCTTCTCCCACAGGATACTTTGAAAAATCAATGAGTAAGTCTACTCTTTCTCCTGAGCCTAAAAGAAGACTATTGACTTTTTGAGGCTGAGGAAGCATGCCATTATCCGAACCTATCACATAATAATCGGAACCATCACTTAAAGCGAGGTTATAGATCCGAGCAGACGAGCCATTTAGAATTCGGAATCGATAAAAACGGGTCGCAATATTGAGATAAGGCTTAAGTGTACCATTGGTCATTATTTGATCACCTAAATACCCATCCATGGTTTCCTGCATTTTGGGTGCGTACTTTATTGAACCATCGTTATTAAACCGCTTATCTTGAATAACTAATGGAATCTCAAATTGGTCACTTGGCAAAGACAAGGCTTTTTCTGCATCACTTTCAATGATAAACATTCCAGATAATCCATGGGTCACTTGGCTTCCTGTGGATTCGTGAAGGTGTGGATGGTACCAATTCATTCCGGCTTGCTGATTGACCTTGAATTTAAACTGAAACTCATCATGGGGTTCTATTATATGTGTAGGATGACCATCCATTTCGGGTGCAATGACCAATCCATGCCAATGGATATTTGTATCTTCGTTTAATTCATTCCTAAACGATATATTCACCTCCTCTCCTTGCCGAGTACGGATTGTTGGTCCCAATAAAGCACCGTCATATCCCATAACAGACACCTTTTGATTTGTTCCAAAAGCATCTTGACCATTCATTGCTTTCATTTGGCCAACAGCAGATAAGGTGGCAGGAATTCTTAAAGGATTGCCGATATCGGCAGAAGTAAAATCCAATGGTACAATATCCGCTTTATTACAAGATGTCAAAGCTACATTACCGGCAAACAATGTAATGGCACCTAAACCCAAACTTTTTAAAAAGTCCTTACGACTCAATTGATTATCTCTCATTTATTATTTTCAATAGACCATACCATTACGAATTTCCAAGAACGAAAGTCGGGCTTAAGAATTTCCCTTTACCTCATAACGAAGAGGGAGAGATTTACAGTATTGTCGGTAAGCATTCTATCCTTACATTCAGAATCATTTTTTAATTGGTATTTAAAAGATTAATATTCATTCCAAAGACGACTGCTTTCATTTAATTAATTCAAACAATGAATGCTACTTCATCTCGCCGTGATTGTGCCCGGCCATAGCTTTACCACCTTCTGGATTCATCATACTGGGTTTGCCCGCCAGCTGAGCTGCTGCATCTATGCTAAAAGTACCATAGGTTACAATTTCCTCACCGTATGTTAAACCGTCTGTAATGATATATGAATCTCCTAATGATGGCCCTAGCGTCACTACACGCATGGCAAAACTTGTACTTTGCTCGTTCAACGATTTCACATAAACGACAGAACGTTCTCCTGTCCACATTACAGCAGACTTTGGAACCACAGTATCTGATTGACTACCCTTTACCTGACTTAATAGCATACCGGTCACAAACATCTCTGGCTTAAGTTTATTTCCAGGATTAGCCGTAACAACTCTTGCCTTGGCCACTCTCGTGGTAGGGTTAATAAATGGGTCAATAAAGCTAATTTTCCCTTTAAATTTTTGACCAGGAAATGCCTGAATCGTGTATTCGACAAGGTCTCCTGTCTTGATCCAGGTTAAATCACTCTCATATACATCAAATAATACCCATACTTGTGATAAATTAGCCAATTCAAATAATGAAGAGCCTCTGTTAATGTAATCTCCTAGTTGGATTTTTTTATTAATGACGACACCATTAATATCGGATAGAATTGGAAATCTTTCTTGAGGCTTTCCTGTCAGCAAAATGTTTTCTATCTGACTATCGCTTAGCTTCCAATTTCTCAATCTTTCTTTTGACGCTGCGAATAATTGAGGTTGCATAGCTTTCATCTTTTGGGCCTCAAATAATTCTTCCTGTGCAGTCACCAATTCTGGCGAATAAATTTCTGCAATAACTTTCCCTTTCGATACATATTCCCCTGTAGTATTGATATACAACTTCTCTACTCTTCCAGAAATGTGTGCTGTTTGTGTAGAAACAGACCTCTCGTCTACCTGAATTTTACCAGACAAACGTAACTCTTTGGTTGCTTTTCCTTTTTCAATGATGGCTGTTTGGACGTTTGCCAATTGCATTGCTGTAGGAGACATCTTTACTTCCATGGGATTTTCATCATCCGAATCGCCCATATCTACCGGTATTAAATCCATTCCACAGAGAGGACATGGGCCTGGTTCACTTTGCCTAATTTGTGGATGCATAGAACATGTCCAGACTTCTGAGCCATTAGCCATAGAGTGATTGTGCTCATCTTGTTCTGCTTTACCCTCGCCAAAAAACAACCAACCGAAGAATAATCCTAGGATTAGAGTTAAGAGGGCAATCAGCAGTGTTGGTCGGTTTACATTTTTCATTTTTATCTTTTTTAATTCTCTTCAGACAACTACTAACTTTTTCTTTAAAAATTGAATACTCTATGCCGTTTCACCGTGGTTAAATTGCTTTGGCATTCATAATTATCCATATACTTCACAGGCTCGTTTTTCAATAATACAATATCGCCTTACCGAAAAATTCATAAGGCCACCTTTCATCAAGACAAATCGAAACCATACCAATCTTCAAGCATTTATGTACAGAAGCGTTATTTTGCAATCTTCTTTTAAATCAACACTGATTGATTATTTAGCATTTTCAAAATCAAACGAAACGTTAACTTTCTCCCAACTCATTTTTATTTGGCCTTTGTTTTTCCCTAAATCTATGACGTCGTAGGTTAGAGATTCTACGTTTGATTTATTTTTACTTGGCTTAACTTTAATTCGAATGATATCATTTTCCGTTTTATAATCATCCGCTAAGTGCATATCCCAAACTTTATTGACAATTAATACCCATTCATTTTTTCCAGGAATAGTGAAAAAACCGTACTTTCCCTTTGGTATTAATACCCCATTAATTTTCACATCCTTACCAAAATCTATCCAAGTAGCCTTATGAGCACCAGAAGCCCAAACTTGGTCAAAAGCCACAAGCCCATTCCAAATACTACGCCCTCTTACGCTTGGAGAGCCATAATCAATGTGCACGTGATTTTCTCCAATCATCTCCATAGCTGATAATCGTGGGCTTGCTGGTTTCTTTTTAGTGTCTGAAGTCACTTCCGAAACATTATTATGATCGTGTTGAGCAAATCCCATTTTGCTCACGAATATGATGGTTATTATTATGATTAGTTTTTTCATCTTTAATTAAATTTAGTGTTGCTACTGGCAACATTTTTTTATAAACAATTTCTTAAAAATCCATTTTAGCGTTTTCATACCTTTACAATTTTAAACTTCTCAACCTCAAAGAATTAGCAATTACCGAAACCGAACTAAAGCTCATCGCAGCTGCGGCTATCATAGGCGAAAGCAACAGTCCGAAAAATGGATATAAGATACCAGCAGCAATAGGAATTCCTAAAACATTATAGCCAAAGGCAAAAAACAAGTTTTGTTTAATGTTTCGCATCACTTTATGGCTGAGCGTTTTTGCTTTTACTATACCTTGTAAATCCCCTTTCAACAAAGTAATTTTAGCACTTTCTATAGCCACATCTGTTCCCGTACCCATGGCAATTCCGATATCTGCCTGAGCCAGTGCTGGTGCATCGTTGATACCATCACCTGCCATGGCTACCACTTTACCTTCGGCTTGAAGTCTTTTTATTTCCGCCAATTTATCCTGTGGCAAACATTCGGCTTTGAAGTTGCTAAGGTTTAGTTCGTTTGCCACCGCAGCTGCCGTATTATGATTATCGCCTGTGAGCATAATGACTTCAACACCCTCATCCATCAACTTTTGGATAGCATCCTTGCTACTACTTTTTATGGCATCAGAGATAACTAAAAAACCCTCCAATTGCCCATCAACAGCAAAATAGGAAACAGTTTTTCCTTTTTTCTGTTCCATTATAATTTGCTCTTTTTCGTTTTCAGAAATGGCTATATTTTTATCTTGCAAAAGTTTATCATTACCAATTACAATGCTTTTATTATCTACTATTCCTATAACGCCTTTTCCAGAAACCGCTTCAAACTTGGAAATAGCTTTAACAGCTATACCTTCATTTTTTGCTTTATTTACGATGGCTTCAGCCAATGGGTGTTCGCTTTGAGAGTTAATAGAAGCCGCCAACAGCAAAAGCTCGTTTACTGCATAAGTATTGAAAGAATGGATTTTTTCTAAAGATGGTTTACCTTCCGTAATAGTGCCTGTTTTATCTGTAATGAGTACATCCACCTTGTCCATTTTTTCCAAGGCTTCGGCATTTTTAATCAAAACACCAATTTGGGCACCTTTGCCGACACCCACCATGACGCTCATTGGGGTGGCTAAACCTAAAGCACAAGGACAAGCTATAATAAGCACCGCCAAAGCATTGACAAAAGCATAAACATAAGAAGGTTCGGGTCCAAAAAACTTCCAAACAAAAAATGTAATGACCGACACGATAATTACCGTAGGAACAAAATATTTAGAAATAGTGTCTGCCAATTTCTGAATGGGTGCTTTGCTTCGACTGGCATCGTTCACCATTTTAATTATTTGAGCAAGCAAGGTTTCATCTCCTACTTTTTCGGCTTTCATCACAAATGATTTATTGCCGTTGATAGTCGCCGAACTAACCTTATCATTTACATTTTTTTCTACAGGAATAGGTTCACCCGTAATCATACTTTCATCTACATTACTGTTTCCTTCCGTAATACTGCCATCAACCGGTATCTTATCACCAGGTTTTACCCTCAGTAAATCACCTACTTTAATATCATGGATGGAAATTATTTTTTCAACGCCATTTTCCACCAAAACAGCCTCTATAGGTGCTAATTTTAGCAATTCTTTTATGGCTCCACTGGTTTGGCTGTGTGCCCTTGCCTCTAACAATTGCCCTAATAAAACCAAGGTTAGAATTACAGTTACCGCTTCAAAATATAGAAAAACACTACCATCCGCGTTTTTGAATTGGTCTGGAAAAATAGAAGGAAAAAGTAAGGCCACAATGCTAAATATAAATGCAGCTCCGGCCCCAACACCTATCAAACTGAACATATTTAAATTCCAAGTTTTAAAGGAAACCCAAGCACGTGTAAAGAACATCCAACAGGCATAAAAGACAACAGGAAGAGACAGCCCAAATTGAATCCAATTTTTAAAATCAACATTAAGGTATTTTGTTATTGGATTATTTGGAATCATTTCGCCCATAACCAAAATCAAAATAGGCAATGTAAACACCACCGCAACTTTAAACTTTTTAAGTAATTTTTGATAGGTTTTGTTTTCATCATCCGTAGGGACTAATGGCACTAAATCCATTCCGCAAATGGGACAGCTTCCTGGCCCATTTTCAACTATTTCTGGGTGCATCGGGCAGGTGTACTTTGAGCCACTCTCAACGCTTGCTTGTTTCACCAAATCCATGCCGCACACGGGACAGTTGCCTTCCTTTTCATACATTTTATCGCCTTCACAGTGCATCGGGCAATAGAAATTTCCATTATTATCTGATGTTGGAATATCTACTTTTAAAGGAACTTCTTCCATTTTTTCATTCAACATTCCTATTCTATACTTTCCTCCTTCTTTTTCCAAGGCTGCCTTAAACATTTCTAATGGAATATGACTTCCCATTTCAATAGTTGCCGACTTGTCTTCCAGGTTTACTTCCACATTAGTAACCCCAGGCACTTCGTTTAACGTTTTTTGAACATGGCTTCGACAGCCATTACAAGTCATTCCAGTTATTTGATACTTATGTTTCATTTTTAAAAAATTAAATGAGGGTACAATATTTCTTATACCCTCATAATTATAAGCTAGTCCCTATGCATACTTTCATCCGTTGGCTCTAATTCCATTTTACAGATGGAACATTTGACTCCCTTAACACCCGTAATTTCAGGATGCATAGGGCAAGCGTAAATTGTTTCCGTCATTTCCATACCTTCATGATTCGTGTCATCGTGATTATTCATGCCATTGTGATTCATTTCACCATTTTCTTCACCATCCATGTGTTCAGGAGATTCTTCATTGTTCGCTGCACTTCCACAAGAGCTAAATGTTAACGCAGAAGAGAATAAAAAAGCAGATGAC
>NZ_JBSRVI010000143.1:0-80643 GCF_055134445.1 Arcticibacterium sp. | reverse complement strand
ATAGAAAGCTTTGGCTCTTTGCCAACGGCATCAATATGGAACATACGTCGGACCTGGTATATGAGGGCAAAATGATCGGTGAAAAAACCTACCCGCAGCGTGCCGAAAAGTATCGTGAACTAGAAATAGATGGTGTTAAAATAGATTTCTACGATGCCAAAAATAAGGTCGTACATGAGATAAAGAAATCGTCCTCTTACAGTGAAGCTCATTTAGCTCAGGTGAAGTATTACTTGTATATTCTTAAAAGAAATGGCGTGGACGGTGCCACGGGGATATTAGAATACCCCAAACTGCATAAACGCGAAACGGTAACATTAGAAGGTGGAGATGATGAACGTATAGCCCATTGGGTGAAAGAGGCTACAGCAATAATTGGTCAGGAAGACGCTCCGCCTAAAATCCAGAAAAGCAAATGTAAGAAATGCAGCTATTATGATTTTTGTTGGATAACAGAAAGCCCTGAAGAATGAAAAAAACCTACTATTTATTTAATCCTGGGAGGTTATCGAGAAAAGACAATACCTTAAAGTTTACACCCGTAGATGAGGACGGCGTGGTAGGCCAGTCTAGGTATTTGCCTGTTGAAACCATTAACGATTTGTACGTTTTCGGCAGTTTGGATGCTAACTCTGCTCTTTATACTTTTTTGGGCAAAAACCATATAACCGTACATTTTTTCGACTATTACGAGCATTACGCAGGCTCATTCATGCCAAAAGAATACCTGCTGGCCGGTAAAATGCAGATTCAGCAAACCAAGCATTACATGTCTGCTAAGAAAAGGATAGTAATAGCCAGGGGTTTTGTGGATGGAGCTGCCGCCAATATCTTAAAAAACTTACAGTATTATAAAAGACGTGGCAAAGAGCTTACTGGTGCTATAGAACAAATAGAAGCTTACAGAAAAGACATAGTTGACACAGATAACATTCCACAGCTGATGGGTTTGGAAGGAAATATCCGACAGGTGTACTACAAGGCTTTTGATGAAATATTGAATGATTTCAATATGGGAAACAGAACCAAACAGCCTCCTGAAAACGAAGTCAATACGCTTATTTCTTTTGGTAATATGATGTGCTATACCACTTGCCTTGGTCAAATTTATCATACGCAGCTTAACCCCACCATTAGTTTCCTGCATGAGCCTGGCTATAGACGATTTTCGCTGGCTTTAGATGTCGCAGAGATTTTCAAACCGCTACTGATTGACAGAACCATTTTTAGCTTGCTTAATAAGAAGCAAATTAAAGCGAGTGATTTTAGAAGTGAAGTGAGTAGATGTGTGCTAAAAGATAGTGGCCGAAAGACTTTTATAAGGGTATATGAAGAAAAGCTTAAAGAAACAATACAGCACAGAAGCCTAAATAAGCATGTGAGTTATAAGCATCTGATAAAGCTGGAATGCTACAAACTGAGTAAACACATGCTAGGAATGGAGGAATATGTGCCTTTTAGGGCTTGGTGGTAGCTTGAATTTGATATCACTTAGTTTGCATTTCAATTGTAAAATATAAATCCAGACTTATGTACGTAATATTGGTGTATGACATGAATACAAAGCGAGTGGCGAAAATGCTGAAACATTGCAGGAAATACTTAAATTGGATTCAGAACTCGACTTTTGAAGGTGAAATAAGTAAGGTAAAATTGACAGAAATGCTAGACCGAGCTTATGAAATCATGGATGATGAAGAAGACAGTATTATAGTTTTCAAAAGCCGCTCAAAAGACTGGCTCGACAAAGAAATTCTCGGTTTCGAAAGGCAAAGTACTAGTCAAATTTTGTAAGTACTGTTGTCGATGTGGTATATAAAAGTTTCATAGAAGTTCATTGACATATTGAATTTATTAAAATCCTATTGACAGGGCTTGAAAAGGCGTTGTCGAACTCAGGGTAAAATCGTATTATTGTAGGTCGACACGATTCTAATGTATTTTGGATGTCAAAACATTGGATTCGTGTCTTTTTTGCCTGTTTTATAAACGGGTCTTAATCGCATCACATAGAAATTGAAACTCATCTAAGTCCAGAAAGCTATTATTGCCTTCCTGGTCTTAATCGCATCACATAGAAATTGAAACTCTGCAGAAGGGTCTGCAGCTTCCATAGCCGCCGTGGGTCTTAATCGCATCACATAGAAATTGAAACAAACCAATGCTCCTGCAGCAACTAATCCGCCTCCTGTCTTAATCGCATCACATAGAAATTGAAACGGGCTTTGCATCTGTAGTAGGTAAATAAGGCCTTCGTCTTAATCGCATCACATAGAAATTGAAACAAGCAAAAGAGGGTAGCCAATGGCTCCACTCCACCCGTCTTAATCGCATCACATAGAAATTGAAACACACCATTAATATTAACATGAGCGGCGGCACAGCAGAGTCTTAATCGCATCACATAGAAATTGAAACTAAGCCATCATACCATCATTTAACACGAGAAAACAGTCTTAATCGCATCACATAGAAATTGAAACGGTGCAAGGTTTACGAACTTCTAGGCGGTTTAGCGTCTTAATCGCATCACATAGAAATTGAAACAATGGCTGGAACTGCCGCTGTGACGTTATCCCACAGGTCTTAATCGCATCACATAGAAATTGAAACTTCTGGATTTCCTGTTCTTATTTCAATCCCTGCGTGGTCTTAATCGCATCACATAGAAATTGAAACGTACTTGCCACAAATAACGTTTCTGTGCCTTGCGGTCTTAATCGCATCACATAGAAATTGAAACTAAGTTTCGAGCAAAAAAGAATGGCACCAAGCGAGCGTCTTAATCGCATCACATAGAAATTGAAACCGAGTTGATTGATTTGGTGTAGCCTACCGTTGTTTTGTCTTAATCGCATCACATAGAAATTGAAACCTTTGAGAAGAGAGGTAGAAAAGCGATTTAGTAAGTGTCTTAATCGCATCACATAGAAATTGAAACGTATTTAATGTTCCAGTGGTGTTATAGAGCATTGAGTCTTAATCGCATCACATAGAAATTGAAACATACATCTATTTCAGTAGTTGCCGAATCAGTTCCAGTCTTAATCGCATCACATAGAAATTGAAACATGAAACGAAAGCCTGAATAGTATTTGTAATTACCTGTCTTAATCGCATCACATAGAAATTGAAACTGCGACAAAAGTTTTCATCCCAACAACGTTCTGTGTCTTAATCGCATCACATAGAAATTGAAACTTCTGACTCTGTACCTTCAAACCCATTTTGCACCGGTCTTAATCGCATCACATAGAAATTGAAACTTTCCACTAATTCATTAATTAGTAGCTGAAGCTCTTGTCTTAATCGCATCACATAGAAATTGAAACTAAAGCATAGGCTTAGAAATAATAGTTTGATAAATGTCTTAATCGCATCACATAGAAATTGAAACTCAGCGTCTAACAAATCGGTATCAATTTTTAAATCAAGTCTTAATCGCATCACATAGAAATTGAAACGGCGATTAATGACTTTTACATCAACTTCATCAGGCAGTCTTAATCGCATCACATAGAAATTGAAACTAGTTTCAAGTAGGCTAGCTCCCCCAAGTGCATCATAGTCTTAATCGCATCACATAGAAATTGAAACTTCGAATCTAGTCAAGACTTATTACCTGACGGATTGGTCTTAATCGCATCACATAGAAATTGAAACGAGGGTCGAAGACCATTGTCAACCTCCAGCTCCGAAGTCTTAATCGCATCACATAGAAATTGAAACTTTTTATTTTTGATTTATTAATTTTTAGCCAGCGGGGTCTTAATCGCATCACATAGAAATTGAAACCGGACTGGCTTTCCATAGTGCGAAGTGGTTCGAGCGTCTTAATCGCATCACATAGAAATTGAAACGGAAGATGCTTGACGACAGGGTTTATCATGCCTTGAGTCTTAATCGCATCACATAGAAATTGAAACTAGCCTGAGCAATTACATTTCCCTTGCAGCCGGTCTGTCTTAATCGCATCACATAGAAATTGAAACTATTGAAAGGTTATTTGTTGTATCTGATAATAATTAGTCTTAATCGCATCACATAGAAATTGAAACGCAAATGAAGAATACTCCCTTTCAATCGCCTGTGTAGTCTTAATCGCATCACATAGAAATTGAAACCAATCTACCGCCAAGTTCGTAGAGCGTTCAATTGACGTCTTAATCGCATCACATAGAAATTGAAACTTGGTAATAGCCAACGGCTTCTGGGTGAACTGTGTTGTCTTAATCGCATCACATAGAAATTGAAACCCGCTTTCGATGACATAAGGTGGAATTGTTGTCGAAGTCTTAATCGCATCACATAGAAATTGAAACTTGCGAATAGCGAACCAAGTGATTAGAGGTCGTCGGTCTTAATCGCATCACATAGAAATTGAAACTAGTGAATTTAGCGAACATGAGCAATCGATACTAGTCTTAATCGCATCACATAGAAATTGAAACCACGAAGAAAAGAGTAATCTTTTTAAATTTTTGGATGTCTTAATCGCATCACATAGAAATTGAAACTTTGGAGCCTTGTCCTCGAAAACTGGAACATTGTTAGTCTTAATCGCATCACATAGAAATTGAAACGAATTTAGATATTACTGGCTTAACGGCCTCTAAGGTGTCTTAATCGCATCACATAGAAATTGAAACCTTCAAAACTGAGGGTAGCTGGGCAAACAAGCGGTCAGTCTTAATCGCATCACATAGAAATTGAAACCCGCTTTCGATGACATAAGGTGGAATTGTTGTCGAAGTCTTAATCGCATCACATAGAAATTGAAACAAGACAAAACGCATTTTATTGACCGCTCCGACATCGTCTTAATCGCATCACATAGAAATTGAAACTTGCCGTTAGATGAATAGACCAGGCTATAATAAACTGTCTTAATCGCATCACATAGAAATTGAAACCAATAAGGGATAATGAGCCAGACCATGACTTTAGTGTCTTAATCGCATCACATAGAAATTGAAACCTTGCATAGCGTCGAACTGATTGGAAAGCGTGGTTTGTCTTAATCGCATCACATAGAAATTGAAACCTTTTGAAAAGCATCCTTTCGACGCCGTTAACCTTGTCTTAATCGCATCACATAGAAATTGAAACTTTACAACGCAAGCCCAAACGTAAAAAGAAAAATAGTGTCTTAATCGCATCACATAGAAATTGAAACATACAAATAAAGTCATTTGCAAAAATTGCAGATGGTGTCTTAATCGCATCACATAGAAATTGAAACTTAGTCGGGGAATAGTGGTTGTTCTGAAATCTCAAGTCTTAATCGCATCACATAGAAATTGAAACTACGCATATGGTGCAACATCTGAATAAATATTAAATGTCTTAATCGCATCACATAGAAATTGAAACGTCTCTAATATCCTCCTTGAATGTTTTCATATCCCGTCTTAATCGCATCACATAGAAATTGAAACGAGGTTGCCTCATTGTCCTCTTTTACAAGGTTCATGGTCTTAATCGCATCACATAGAAATTGAAACCTGGCATCTGGTGAGCACCCTACAATGAAGCCAGTTGGTCTTAATCGCATCACATAGAAATTGAAACTTTAAAACCTGCTGACAAAAAAACGATTTCGCAGCGTCTTAATCGCATCACATAGAAATTGAAACTGTATTTGAAATTATACTATCCCAATCTACCGGCAGTCTTAATCGCATCACATAGAAATTGAAACAGCTCTGGAAAAATTGAGAATTATGTTTTTTCAAAGTCTTAATCGCATCACATAGAAATTGAAACCGAGGATTTGGAACAATATAATGAGGTAAGAACGCGTCTTAATCGCATCACATAGAAATTGAAACCCGAAAGGGAACTACAGCTCTCGCCCAGCTACTGGTCTTAATCGCATCACATAGAAATTGAAACGGCTTTACCATTTAAGTTTTGGGATGAGATGAAAGGTCTTAATCGCATCACATAGAAATTGAAACCGCATCTGCAGTTGTATTTATATAGCTGCCATTTTCGTCTTAATCGCATCACATAGAAATTGAAACTAGCGTGGTATTACTCATCTCGTTTTTAAGTACAAGTCTTAATCGCATCACATAGAAATTGAAACATATTTGGGCGACTGAATGCCCTGATGGACCAAGTAGTCTTAATCGCATCACATAGAAATTGAAACCAAACTGGTGCAATATGCTGGGGGAGTTCCTAGTAGTCTTAATCGCATCACATAGAAATTGAAACAGCGTTAAAATAGGCTTAGCACTGCCGGCTTTCGGTGTCTTAATCGCATCACATAGAAATTGAAACGGTGAAATAAAGAATCTCAAGTTTAGAGACTTAAAGTCTTAATCGCATCACATAGAAATTGAAACTAAGCATTTGAGAGACTTTGCCTAAGTCCGGCATTGGTCTTAATCGCATCACATAGAAATTGAAACATGGTTTGATGAAGCGGATGAAGTGGTTTCTGAAGTGTCTTAATCGCATCACATAGAAATTGAAACGGTGCATATGCCTTAATGGCGAAGGCAGCAAAAGATGTCTTAATCGCATCACATAGAAATTGAAACTTAATTATAGCGGTGTTAATGATGATGAATTACTAAAGTCTTAATCGCATCACATAGAAATTGAAACAGGTGAAGCCATGGCTGCATTTTTTAAGATATGGGGTCTTAATCGCATCACATAGAAATTGAAACTGTGCAATCAGGCAATAGTCTTTTGAACTATCGGTGTCTTAATCGCATCACATAGAAATTGAAACGTAATCCTTGCTTACGGCCATCTGCTTTAAAATCTTGTCTTAATCGCATCACATAGAAATTGAAACAAAAGGAATTAAGCTTTAAACTCTGGAAAGATGTTGTCTTAATCGCATCACATAGAAATTGAAACCGTACCTGGTTAAACTCATATATCCAGAGCGGCCTGCGTCTTAATCGCATCACATAGAAATTGAAACTTCGGTCTTCTAATTCCGTTTGCCAGTGCAGCTTAGGTCTTAATCGCATCACATAGAAATTGAAACAAAAATAGCTTACAAAGTACTTCAGCTTCAAGATTTGTCTTAATCGCATCACATAGAAATTGAAACGCGGGATCACAAACTATAGTACCAGCGGCCTCTAGTCTTAATCGCATCACATAGAAATTGAAACCGGAGGCAAGCGAAAAGGGGCAAAACGCCCTTTGGTCTTAATCGCATCACATAGAAATTGAAACAGTTTAACGAGATAAAAGAGCGGAGAATGAGGGCGTGTCTTAATCGCATCACATAGAAATTGAAACTGGCAAAGAAAAACTTGAAAGGTCTGTGGCTAATAGTCTTAATCGCATCACATAGAAATTGAAACAAACTGTGGTTAACCTCCAGTTAAGAATTACCGTAGTCTTAATCGCATCACATAGAAATTGAAACTTTTGAAGCCCACCCAATTTTGAGCAATGCAGGTTTGTCTTAATCGCATCACATAGAAATTGAAACTTGTCTTAGTCGTTTATGTCGTCACTTCGTTGTTCGTCTTAATCGCATCACATAGAAATTGAAACTATGGTCATCTAAATCTACCGCAGCCACGGCATCTGTCTTAATCGCATCACATAGAAATTGAAACTGGACTAAAATCTGGCACCCCAGTGTCAGACTTCACGTCTTAATCGCATCACATAGAAATTGAAACGCGGGATCACGATTTATAGTTAAAGCGGCCCCTAACGTCTTAATCGCATCACATAGAAATTGAAACATAAGACTTCCTGAGCTCATTAGGAAGCACGTCCTGTCTTAATCGCATCACATAGAAATTGAAACGTCCACCGAAGTTGGTTTCATCTGCGGTTGCCTGTAGTCTTAATCGCATCACATAGAAATTGAAACTTAAAGTAGGATATGAACCCTCAGAGGTGCCCCAGGTCTTAATCGCATCACATAGAAATTGAAACGTAGTGTAATTATTGCCATTTACATAGAATTTATGTGTCTTAATCGCATCACATAGAAATTGAAACTGCCGGTATAACACCCAATCAGGAAGACATCGATGGTCTTAATCGCATCACATAGAAATTGAAACTTATGAAGCAAAAACGCCTCGATAAAATTAACACTAGTCTTAATCGCATCACATAGAAATTGAAACAACTTTTAAGCATAGTGGAAAGTGCATTGTCTAAGGTCTTAATCGCATCACATAGAAATTGAAACGCAACCAGTAGGGCACCAGTCACCAAAACGATTGGATGTCTTAATCGCATCACATAGAAATTGAAACGAGCGGATGCGGTGTTTTTCCTGACTTTTTCAATCTGGTCTTAATCGCATCACATAGAAATTGAAACCCACCTGAGCAATGGCTTCAAATTCACCCAACAGCAGTCTTAATCGCATCACATAGAAATTGAAACAGATGGAAGCTTTACGGGTTCAATTATACCGATTCTGTCTTAATCGCATCACATAGAAATTGAAACGAAAATGGGGCTTGGATAGCTCCGCAACCATGGATGGTCTTAATCGCATCACATAGAAATTGAAACTCGCATTAGGCGGAATGATAAAAGGATTGGCAGGAAGTCTTAATCGCATCACATAGAAATTGAAACTTTCCCTTGTAGTTGTTTTTTACGTACTCTAAAAGTCTTAATCGCATCACATAGAAATTGAAACGTGAATTGGCCGACCGATTGCGAGTCAACATGGGTTGTCTTAATCGCATCACATAGAAATTGAAACAAGCAAGGTGACAGTAAACGCTTATTGGGATGTAGGTCTTAATCGCATCACATAGAAATTGAAACTCGTCCATGTCAGAAATGTCAAACGAGCAGCGGCTGTCTTAATCGCATCACATAGAAATTGAAACTCAGTGATTAATGAAGTGCTTGGCCTGTCTTGGCTTGTCTTAATCGCATCACATAGAAATTTGAAACGAGCCAGACAATAAGAGTTCAAAAACCCAGTATGGCGGTCTTAATCGCATCACATAGAAATTGAAACTAAACATATCTGGCTCAGATATTTCATGTTGCCAAGTCTTAATCGCATCACATAGAAATTGAAACGACCTAAATATAAGAATAAAGATACATGACCGAAGAGTCTTAATCGCATCACATAGAAATTGAAACTAGAATATTTTGGTCTTAACTCGAAAAATTCACGCAGTCTTAATCGCATCACATAGAAATTGAAACAGTGGGATGAAAGTTATGGCGGTGTGGGCAACTCATGTCTTAATCGCATCACATAGAAATTGAAACACGACTGTGCTCTGTTCATGTGGGTCACATTCCCGTCTTAATCGCATCACATAGAAATTGAAACGATGTGCTTTATTTTATGCTTATACCCAACATCAAGTCTTAATCGCATCACATAGAAATTGAAACTCACCACCAGAAAACACATCTTTGTAGCATTCCATGTCTTAATCGCATCACATAGAAATTGAAACTAGGGGTATGAAGAAAGATTGGCATCTGAAATGGTGGTCTTAATCGCATCACATAGAAATTGAAACAAAGCGGACTATTTAAAACAAGGTGTGTTAACTCTCGTCTTAATCGCATCACATAGAAATTGAAACAAACTTGGAAGATTTAGCCTTTTCTTTGGCCTTTGTCTTAATCGCATCACATAGAAATTGAAACAGATTAGGACAAGTTGCGATAATAACAAAGGGCAACGTCTTAATCGCATCACATAGAAATTGAAACTTCCAGAGGGCTTATATCCACTAGCATTGCGGTATTGTCTTAATCGCATCACATAGAAATTGAAACTTACTCATGATGTTAGAGATAACGGTATTGTGTCCAGTCTTAATCGCATCATATAGAAATTGAAACGAAAGGAACGCCACGAAAAAGGTAAGGACATATTTTGTCTTAATCGCATCATATAGAAATTGAAACGTGGCTTTTCCTTGCCATAAAACTTCTGTGTATGAGTCTTAATCGCATCATATAGAAATTGAAACTGTCTATTCAGCTTAAAAACCTAACAGGCATAAAATGTCTTAATCGCATCATATAGAAATTGAAACTTCCTGATCGGTTGAAATGATGTCCAACGTTCGGAAGTCTTAATCGCATCATATAGAAATTGAATCCCGGTTGAGGAATTCATAGAACTGAAATTATCTATTGTCTTAATCGCATCATATAGAAATTGAAACGTACCGGAACAACCCACTACACGCATTTCGTGAACTGTCTTAATCGCATCATATAGAAATTGAAACAGAATTGATTGATTTGGTATAGCTAGAAACTGTTTTGTCTTAATCGCATCATATAGAAATTGAAACCACCTTTTCCATCTTTTTATTGACGAAAACTTGTGCAGTCTTAATCGCATCATATAGAAATTGAAACCCCCTAAAGAGCATGAAATTACCATCAGGGCTAGCGTCTTAATCGCATCATATAGAAATTGAAACTTGCGTATGCGTGATGATATAGAAGCATCATTCTGGTCTTAATCGCATCATATAGAAATTGAAACAGCAATATCATAACCGTATGTCCTAAACCTCCAGAGTCTTAATCGCATCATATAGAAATTGAAACTACAAACTGGATAGAACCAAACCAGCCAACTGATTACGTCTTAATCGCATCATATAGAAATTGAAACAATGGTTTGAAATATTTTCCAGTTGCATATTATGGAGTCTTAATCGCATCATATAGAAATTGAAACCTGTAGTACCAGCAGTACCTACAGCTTGTTGTTCAGTCTTAATCGCATCATATAGAAATTGAAACTTTCTATACTGGTACCATCTAATGTACGTTTCGCGTCTTAATCGCATCATATAGAAATTGAAACTCTGGTTTTATTAGGTGGTGATAGCCCGGATTCTTGTCTTAATCGCATCACATAGAAATTGAAACGCGTAGGGCGATTCTATTATTACTAGTTTCATTGGAGTCTTAATCGCATCACATAGAAATTGAAACGAGCCTTTGTATTTCGCCCAATCTTACTTTCGTAGGTCTTAATCGCATCACATAGAAATTGAAACCAGAGAGGAGAACTTACTAGGCTCCTATGCAGCAGGAGTCTTAATCGCATCACATAGAAATTGAAACTTAAACGTTACCAACAAATCAATAACCACTTGAAGTCTTAATCGCATCACATAGAAATTGAAACGAGCCTTTGTATTTCGCCCAATCTTACTTTCGTAGGTCTTAATCGCATCACATAGAAATTGAAACTCCAATGAGCCATAAAGCCCGATTGTTCCGTCTGAGTCTTAATCGCATCACATAGAAATTGAAACGGAATACATTCGGTGCATACTTTACGTAAGTGTTCAGTCTTAATCGCATCACATAGAAATTGAAACTGAGCTTCCAGAAAGGCAATCATTCTTTTTGTTTTGTCTTAATCGCATCACATAGAAATTGAAACGCTCCTTTGTCTGTTTGAATCGGTGCGGCTCCTAGTCTTAATCGCATCACATAGAAATTGAAACGAACTGAAGGATTCATTTTTGACTACCCATTTGGAAGTCTTAATCGCATCACATAGAAATTGAAACCAAATTCCGTATTAGAATCCCCATCATAACCCAGCTCGTCTTAATCGCATCACATAGAAATTGAAACTGCAAGCACGAAAAGCTAATGTATAGCCAAAATGTAGTCTTAATCGCATCACATAGAAATTGAAAATTATGACTGCTCGGGTATAGAGAAAATATAGTCTTCATCGCATTTTATAATGTAGCCTTCCCCAAAAAGGAAAG
Source organism: Arcticibacterium sp. (assembly GCF_055134445.1). Taxonomy (NCBI): domain Bacteria; kingdom Pseudomonadati; phylum Bacteroidota; class Cytophagia; order Cytophagales; family Leadbetterellaceae; genus Arcticibacterium; species Arcticibacterium sp. Next base: position 68,902 of record NZ_JBSRVI010000143.1, on the reverse strand, counting down.
GCTACAACAAAAAATCATTCTTGCGTAAAAGAAAGTAAATCAACATATCCCTTTCTTAATATACCGAGGTCTGAACCAATTGCTAAACATGAAAATCCAAGGTTTCTCAAATTGGTTATCTCTTCCATATCCCGAACCAAAATCCCAGCCTGTTTCTTTTGACTAAGTGCTGCATTTGCTACTATTGCAAGAGCCTCCAAATAATCTATACCCTCTTTTTTTGCTCTAGTTTTGAAATGTAGTTTTAAATCGGAAGGTCCAACAAACAACATATCAACTCCCGGAACAGAAGCAATTTCATTTGCATTTTCAACGCCTTCTAAGTCTTCTATTTGAGCAATAAAAAGTGGCTGTTCGTAATTGTCCAAATTTGTAGCAGCGTTGGTTCCATAGCCAAACGAACGAGAAGAACTCGTAAAACCACGATTGCCGCTAGGGGGATAATTCATAGCCCTGACACATTCAATAGCCTGTTCTGACCTTGAAACATGGGGGAGCATTATTCCCGCAGCCCCCCAGTCCAGTACTCTTGCTATAAGTGCGGTGTCCATCTTCCCTATTCGTACTATTGCTTTGGTGTTAGAACCTTTTATAGACTGCATATTTTGTAAAAGAGATGCTTCTGTTAAACATCCATGTTCCATATCGAGTAATACCCAGTCAAATCCGCAAAAGGAAGCCAATTCGGCAATAATTGGAGAACCTATTGATAACCAAGTACCAATTTTTAATTGTATTCTATTCATAATTCTAAAACTTCTTTTTTTCGAGATAGCCCTTCCCAAGCTGCCATTAATTTCAATCTTGTAGTCTCTTGAAGTGAGGTTTCAGAGTCCGAAGAATTAATCAGAAAGAAATCCTTCTGTTTGGCAAAGTAACCTCCACCTACACGGATAACTGCCTTTACCACCATATTCCGGAGTAAGTGAAGCCAGAATCTTGGGAAAAAATTATCAGGTAATGGTTGAATGAGTTTATATCCGCATATCGCAGCGTTTACTACTTCTGGTGGGTGAAAGCAAGCCAGAAGAGAAAGATCATCTGTCGCATCACCAGAGATAGTGTCATCCCAGTCTATAAAAGCTTTAATCTCATTCACTTCTCCCAGAATATTCCAAAGAGCTAAATCTTTATGAACTAGACAGCCTTGGGTTAACTCTAAAAAGTTACGATTCTTATTTACAAGAGCGTTTATTTCGAAAGCTTCAGAATCAGTTAAAATGCTATTGGCAACCAAATAATTTAAGTGATTCTCCCAGTTCAGAAAAAAATAATCTGGATAAGTGGCGTGTAATCCAACCAATCGGTCTTCTGTTCGTAAAATTTGAGGATCAAAAGGGCCAAAACCTTCTGATTGAATACTTTGCCATTTGGCTACTGATTTGCCTATTGCAATCGCAACGTTAGACCAGTTGAGTCTGCCTGATTTATGCCAATGATTTAGGTCTGGATAATTTCGGTATTCTAGAAACTGATAAGAATATGGTACTTTATCCCTTGAAGCGTCTACAGCATATACCCGTGGAGTAGGAACGCCAACATTTCTAACCTCATCCAATATACGTGCCTCCACTTCCATATAGTCATCACCCTCTGGCCCGTTTTCTAATCTAAGGAAATAGGTTTCACTACCATTCTCCGCAAGAAAGGTGAGATGGTTTCCTTGCCCTCCCCCTGATTTTAATAAAAACCTTTTGTGCCCGAATTCTAATTGCAGTTGTTGTATCAATGAATCTTTTATTGCCGTAATTTCTTTTTTACTTAAACCAGCATTGGTCAAAGTGCGGAAAGCTGATGGTCTATCGCATTTCCAATAATAAGTTGTTTTTCTATTAGACATATGTGTATTTTAATTTTCTGGACTTTTGCGTTGCCAGAAAGAAGCTAACATAGAACCCGTTATATTCATCATAGAGCCAAAAATGGCAGGAGCTAGTCCAATGGTAGCTATCTTACCCATTTCTTTAGCGAGACCAGATGCCAAGCCTCCGTTTTGCATTCCAACTTCAATAGCTATGGTTCGACAATCCTTCTCATTTAGACGAAGTAAGCGTGCATACCAATAGCCCAAAAAGTACCCAAAGGTGTTGTGTACAAACACTATAAAAAGTAGTACAGAGCCTATTTCTAACAAGCTATCTCTCCCAGCAGCAATTATTACAACAATGGAAAACGTTATTCCAAACATGGATACAATGGGCATAGCCTTATCCATCCATTTGAATCTTCCGTGAAAAAGTTTATTAAAAAGTAAACCCGCACCTATAGGAAGAAGAACCATTTTAGTAATGTCCCACATCATTTTCATCGCTTCAATTTCTATAAATTCTCCCGCTAAAAGCTTCATCAATATTGGAGTAATTAAGGGAGCCATCAGCGTTGAAATTGCCGTTATAGTTACAGAAAGGGCTATATTGGCCTTGGCCAAATAAGCTATGACGTTTGATGCCATACCACTTGGTGACGAACCTATTAAAATAATACCCGCTGCAATTTCTGGTGAAAGCCCACTGAAACTCGCTAATGTGAATCCTATAATCGGCATGATCATGAACTGACTTGAAATACCTACCAATACTCCTTTGGGTGATTTAATGACACTTGCAAAGTCACTTATGCTCATTGCTGTACCCATCCCAAACATGATCATTTGGATCAAGGGAGTAATTAGCTCTGTAAACTTGAAGCCTTTGTATTCCACAAAATATTGTGGAAAGAATAAAGCCGCCGTAACACCAGCCAAAATCATTACAGTGAAGGAATAGCCTTTTAACTTCTCAGATCTTTGAAAGCCAACCGCTAAAAGAATAAAAAAAGTAATCAAGGCCGTTCCTAGCATAGCCGTATTTGTTGTAATTGTTGAGATCAAAGCAATTAGTAAGAGAGCAATACAAAGAATAGCTATTAGCTGTTTCATTTTTACTTCTTAGGTCGTGCCGAGGGAGCAGGTAATTTATCCAGCCCTTCCGGTTTACTAATCAATATTTTCAATTTCGATTTACGGCTAGTTAATTCTCTCTTTATAATATCGTTTTCAGTGAACTTAGCCATCAATATTTCACCATCATGGTCTCGATTATGATCATAGGATATATAGATGGTTCCGTCCGGAGACTGAAATCCATCAGGATAAGAAATACCCCTTCTTTCGTCTAGCATTAAACCGCCCTTCCATGTTTTACCCTCATCATCCGATAGAAAAGCCATCAACTTAGATCTAAAATGAGTTTTTTCATTAATAAGCCCATGGCGAACTAAAAGGATTTGGCCAGATTGTAATCTGCGTATAAAGTGTCGAGCACTAATATGATCCATATATTTATTTGGTTCTGACCATGACTTTCCATTATCTAAAGAAGTGCTTTCCCATAACCCTAATCCTGAACGAGCTGTCATCCATAGTGACCCATCTTTTTTTTCAACAAAATGATGCTCATCAAATGATGGAGCTGGAAACCTTACTCCCCCTTTCCTTGACCAAGTTTTACCTAAATCGTTTGAGACATATACATTCGCCATTCGTAAAGAATCAAGTTCACGAAATGCTTCTTTGTATGGTTCCTTTATTTTTCCCCGATCCCAAAGTGATACAGGTAACATCCAAGTACCATCAGATAGTACAATTGGCTTATTTAGTGTGCAGCCATCACTTATCCTAACAGGTATTGACCATTCAGGATTTTCACTATCTGGATTTTCACAAATGGTATAATAATTACCAGCTCGGCCATCAAACATAGTCATTGATTGGTCAAAGAACAACCAAAGTCGCCCTAATGGATCCAGCCATAAGCAACCAACAACAGTTCTTCTGTTTAAACTGAGTGAAGGGTTATGTGGATCAATTACAACCTTAGGCTCAGACCACTTTTTACCATCATTATCGCTATAATTGAGCACAAAAAATGCGTCGTCATTATCCCCTCCAGCGACCCAACAAGACCAAATTCTTCCTTTGGGAGTTCTTTCTATTCCTATGGTCATTCCATAATCAAGACGATCATAAGCATATGTTGGAATTGGAGTTGTGTTAATAATTGGCAATTCTAATCCTGGATCAAATCCATTATTCTCATTAGTTTGAGAATAAGCATTTCTATAAATTAGAAGGTTTAATATAATTAAAAGAAATAGCTTGGAAAATGACCAGCTTAATATTCTATTTGAATTGATCATGATTAAATTTTTAAATTAATAACCTGGATTTTGTTCTAATTTCTTGCTGAAATTTGCATCAATGGCCTTTTGAGGGATAGGCCAAAACATGTGCTTGTCTTGAATTGTGGCTCTTGTGTCAGCTCTCAAATTGTACTTCCGAACACGCTCAACCAATTTGCCGGTGCGTACCAAAGTTCGATGACGGGGCTCTTCGGTAATGAGCTCGCGAGCACGCTCATCTAATATATAATCAAGGTCTACTTGACTTGCTTCTATTGGTTTAGCATTTGAACGAATCCGAACCTTATTAATATCAATTGCAGCTTTATCCAATAAACCTAAATACATATTTGCCTCCGCTCGTAACAAATATGTTTCTGCAAGTCGAAATACCATTATGTCCTTAAATGTACGTCCAGTGGTATTATTCCCATCCTTTCCCACCTTACCTTCAACTTTTCTGAGTGTAGGATAAAGCATTTGAAATGTATCGAGTTTAGCATAATGACTTTTCTCCACTTTTTTTCGAAAATAAGCTGAGGCTGGGTTTGTATAATAATGATCACGACGTATGTTGTGTGGGGAGTTTCTTATGTCATTCGACCAATTATTTTCCCATAAATTATATAAAAAGTAGGTGGTTGGTCTAACCCAACCAACACCACGCCCCAAACTGTCAACAATCACCATTCCTGGCTTTCCATCCGGGTCTTTTACATTGATATAAAACGGTGCCCATGACCTTAATAAATAATTACCTCTATTTCCTCCTTGTCCCCCTGGAGTTTGATCTTCGAATTGCCAATTAAATATCGACTCTAGGTTTCCAGAGCTACGGTTTTGGTTTCCATCCTTAAATAAATCTGAATACACATCACCTGGGAGGTCTTTTTCTGAGCCAAAGCGTTCAGTCATTAAACTATAAACGCCGGAATCAATAACCTTTGATGCACTCTCAACCGCCTTGTCGTATTGTTTAAGGCTGATAAATACCTCAGCTAACAAGTGATCGGCAGCTCCTTTCACAACTCGCCCTTCGTCAGTTTTATTTACAGTTTCAGGCAACCATTTCGAGGCAAACTCAAGATCCAGTCGAGCGGATTCGTAAACCTCTTGTCTTGAATTTTTAATAAAATCAGTTTTAGGGCCTGTATAGATAGTATCTACTATTGGAACTGCACCATATAAGTTAGCTAAAAAATTATGAGTGTAAGCTCTAAAAAACGTGCCTCTGCAATTATGGCATTCTTTTCCGCCTCACTAGACCAAATATCCTTTAGATCCGGTTTGTTTGCATAAATAATTATAGTATTTGCTTTTAATAACATATCTGAATAAGCCCAATCCCAATAGCGTTCTACACATTGTGTAGCTGGGTTTAAGTAAGTTTCATAATTACGAAAATTAGACGCGGCATTTTCTCCACTACATGCAATGTCCGTACCCATTTGCTGGTTTATGTACCATCCAAAACTGTCAAATTTTGCTAGCTCTTCCCTTGCGGACATGTGCAAAGCAGTAATATAACTTTCAAAGCCAGTTTTGGATACCAATACTACATCTGAACTTAGAGAGTCCAATGGTTTTTCATCTAGGAGGTCATCTTGGCAGCTACTTAATGATAATATTGCCGAACAAAATATAGCCAAATAACAAAAGATAGATAGATTTTTTTTCACTACTAAATATTTCATAATGCAAAGGATTTATTAAAATTAGAAACTTAAATTGACGCCTAAAGTATAACTTTTAGGTACTGGAAAAGCTCGTGCCGTCCCCCCACTTTCAGGATCTGCCCCCATCCATTTCGTAAAAGTTGCAAGGTTTCTGCCGCTTATATACATACGAGCACTACCTATTTTTGCTTTGTTGATAATACTTTTGGGGATACTATATGTTAGTGAAACATCTTGTATTCGAACAAAGTCTCGACTCATGTAATAATTGTGTAAATATGGGTTAGGGTAACCAAGTGATGGGCGTGTGTTGGATTTATTTTCAGGAGTCCACCAATCAGCATCCAATCTATTTACCGGTCTATTCGGATAATTACCCGAACCAGGTAAGAAGTATTCAATATCTAACTCATTTAAAGGAGCAATCCAACCTTGCATTGCATTCACAAAAACTGATAAGCTAAGATTTTTATAATTGAAAGTATTTGTTATCCCCCATCTAATTTTTGGTTGACCCATTTGACCTACAATTGTTCGATCCTCAGAAGGCGTTATTTTTTTATCGTTATTTAGATCACTTAACCGTATATACCCCGGTTTAAATCCAGATGGAATTTCATCTCCTTCTTGATATACGCCATCCATTATGTAGTCGTAAGCAACTTCAATTGGTTGACCAATAAACCACTTATTTCCTAAATCATCATCTTCAATACCATCACCATTAGTATCTGACTGATATAAGTGAACTATCGAATTTTTGTTAGTAGAAAAAACTAAATCAGAAACCCATTCGAAATTATTTTTTTGAAGATTGATAGAATTGATTGTTAGCTCAAAACCTTTATTATTTGTTGCACCAAGATTTGTCCAAACAGAGTTATATCCCGTCATTGTTGGTAAAGAGCGTCTTACAAGTAAATCCCGAGTATTCATATTGTAAAACTCTATTGTTCCACCCAATCGCCTTTTAAAAACCTGAAAGTCTAACCCTATATTTGCTGTATATGTTGTTTCCCACTTTAAGTTACTATTTGCCATCGATAATGGATAAACACCAAGAGAAGATGCACCTCCATCACCGTAAACATATCGTGTAGTTCCTGAAAGGCTCAATGACTGATAAGGGCTTATTGCTTGATTCCCAACAGCACCATATGAAGCACGAACTTTCAATAAATCTAGAATGGCAACATCTTTTAAGAAAGACTCTTCTGAAGCAAGCCAACCAAAGGAACCTGAAGGAAAAGTTGCATATTTATTATTTGAAGCGAAAACTGAACTCCCATCCCTTCTAGTCGTTAGGGTGAGTAAATATTTATCCTTAAATCGGTAGTTGAGTCGTGCCATAGACGAAATACCATCAGAAGCTCCAGCCGAAGAAGTATTTGTTAAAATGCCACCTAATCCTAGATCATTCCAACCCAAAGCATCCGAAGAAAGCTGAGAAGAATTCGAAGTGGTTGATTCAAAACCTAAATGATTCTTTCCGTAAAGTAAGGTTATATCAAAGCCATGATTTTCGTCAATTTGCTTATTAAAGGTTAAAATATTTTCTAAAACCCAGTCAAAGTCTTGTCTATTAAATTTACTTGCACTTGTGGTGTTTCCGGCAAAATGCTTATCCTGTTTGAAAAAATTATAGTTGTGACCCCAACGTAAATTTGGCGAATAATTAATTCTATAGCTTAACCCTTTTAAAGATGGGATATTCAGAATGGTGTAAAAGTTAGCAAAAATATTAGTTGCAATTTCTTCATTTGTCGTCAACAACGCATTTCGAATTGGATTGTTAGAAATTTGATCTTCCGGAACTAACCATTGTGTAGGTTCACCATCTTCATAAAATGCTGTACCAAATGGACTAACTGAATAGGGTGTACTTGACGCCTGCCCTGAAAGATCCCTCCGTATAAAAGTGGAACTAACTCCTGCCTTAATCCATGTAGCAATTTCTGTCTCGATATTTGCCCGAAGTGAAAGTCGCTTTTGATTGTCATTAAACATCAAACCCTTTTCGTCAGTTAATGATGTTGAAAGGTAATAATTGACATCATCTCTTTTACCTGAAACACTAAAATCAATCGAGCTAATCTTTCCTTTTTGAGATACTAAGTCCCACGGATCCAAAGTATTACCACTTTCATAATTAATAACTTCAGAAGGTGTTAAGTAATTTTTAATATCAGTAGGATTATGGGTTAAACCTGCTGCCTGTCGATAATCTAAAACTTTTTGGATATACCTATCTGGTGTAAGAAGTTTTACTTTGTAACTAAAGTCTGAAATGCCTGTGTACATATTTATCCTAACTGTTGGTTTTGAGGTTGTACCTTTTTTTGAAGTAACTAATATCACACCATTTGCAGCTCTTGAACCATATATCGCAGCAGCACTTGCATCTTTTAATACTTCCATGGACTCAATATCGTTAGGATTAATATCAGACAAGTTTCCATTAAAAAAAATACCATCGAGTACGATTAGTGGATTATTCCCTCCACTCAAAGATCTTGGTCCTCGAATTAAAATTGAACCATTTTGCCCAGGCCTAGCATTGTCCGTAAACTGAACTCCAGCAACTCTTCCACGCATTGACTGCATAACGTTTGTATTGGGGAGACTTTCTGTTTGTTTCATATCAACTTTCGTTACGGAACCAGTTACATATCTTCGAGATTGTGTACCATAACCAACTACAATTACTTCGTCCAATGCTTTCTGGTCCAACTCTAATTCTACATCTAGTACTGATTTTGTGCCGATATCAATAGTTTGAGGGGTGTAGCCTACAAAACTAAGAACCAGCTGACCACCTTGATCTGGAATAACAAGGCTATACTTACCATTTCCATCAGTAAATGTTCCGATTTGAGTTCCTTTTAAAATGACACTTACTCCAACTAGCGGCATTTGGTCATCTTGGCCAGTTACAGAGCCTGTAATAGTTCTGTCCATAGGCTGAGTTAAATCCGTAGCATATGAGCTCGCAACAAAGACAGCTGAAACAAAAAAGAAAGTCCAGCCTGTTCTTAACATCAACTTTAAGCAAGAGAAAGGTTTAGATTTATTTTTCATGATTACTTCATATAGGTTTTCGTTAGAATTATTCTTTAACAAATGTCCCACATCCTAGACAGTAATCCGTTCAATCAATTATCCTATAAGTATGCCAAATTATCATATAACTATTTTCCGATTTTTTATAACATAGTATAGTGCAGCCATAGACAAGAACAACTAAACTTTTTCTTAAATTGTACTTTCATTAGAAAACCTTACTAGATGAATTCAACTATTCTTAAGTATATCTCTAATATCAATTATCCCTCAAAAAGGTAATTAAAGGAGTTGCCAAAAGACCAATTATGAAACCTCAACCATATTTAGTTCCGAGAGATATCTCCATTCCACATTTGTCGCGTCATCATACGCTTCCAAATTTTGGCACTACATGGCACTACCATCCGGAGATTGAAATTCACTATATCATTCGTGGTGAGGGGGTTCGTTTTGTAGGAGATAATGTTGCCAATTTCGACTCCGGAGAGTTGCTGCTTTTAGGTGCTAACTTACCTCATATGTGGCGTTGCGACCCAAGGTATTTTAAACAAGACCCAGACATTACTGCAGAAGCAGTGGTAGTACAGTTTTTACCTGAATTTATTGGACAGGACTTCTTACAAAGAAGTGAGTCCTTACCAATTTTAAGTTTATTTGAAAAAGCACAAGCTGGTTTAATTGTTTCAGGTGAAACTAGAGAGAAGGTTATCCCCTTTATGTATAGAACTGTTGGCACCACAGGACTAAAAAGAATGGTAGCTATTCTTTCAATCTTAGAAGTTTTATCTGAATCAAACGACTTAAAACCGATATCCAAAAAGAATTCTTATCAGTCAAGTAAAGAAGAAACAGGACGATTGAATAATATTTATAATTATACTCTTGAGAACTACCAAGATGAAATAACTCTTGACGAAATAGCAAAGGTTGCCAATCTGAGTGTCACTTCGTTTTGCAGATACTTTAAAAAAATAACTAAAAAAACTTTCTTTGTTTTCTTAATTGAAATTAGAATTAGCCATGCAAAAAGGCTCCTAATTGAAAACCCCAATATAACTACTGAAGCTCTATGTTTCGAGTGTGGATATAATAACAAGTCAAACTTTTATACACATTTTAAAAAGTTAACTGGGCTAACACCAAAGGAATACAAACGAAAGTGTAATGTCGGAAATTAGATAAATCGATGTACTCCACTATAAAATATCCAAATGTGACTCTTCTACTTAATACTCAATTAAATTTTAAATTATAGGTTTTCAATACGCTTTCGGTAAAATTTTAAATCGCTTCTTATAGGAATTGAAACAATTCTCCAAGAGTTTTAGACCCTGTCACAGGCTTAGTCTTAATCGCATCTCATAGCAAATTGAAACTCGATGCTGCTGCCAGGTAGCTTTGACGAAAAAGGTCTTAGTCGCATCTCATAGAAATTGAAACAAGGGAACTCCAAAACCATACATTATTTTAAGCTCAGTCTTAATCGCATCACATAGAAATTGAAACGAACTTGCAGCAGTATGATTTGTTAGTAACGGCAAGGTCTTAATGGCATCACATAGAAATTGAAACCAGGAGATAAACCAAGACCAATTCAGAAGTACCCGTCTTAATCGCATCACATAGAAATTGAAACTACGCTCGCCTATTGCATTGTATTGCAGCCAGTAACGTCTTAATCGCATCACATAGAAATTGAAACCAGGAGTCCTGGCGAGGTCAGTAAGTGTAAATATAGAAGGCTCATAACTAGTAGGTTGTGGGCCTTCTATTTTTAGTGTAACAGTAAGTTTGGGACGCCTAAACCTATGAAAATGTAGGGCCATTTTTAGTTTATTGCCTGAAAAGCAAGGTGAATGCGTTAAACGTTGTTCCAAAAACACCACAAAGTACACAATTGTTTCATTTGTCACTTCCGCCAAATTAATTCTGAATTACTTAAACCATCGAAATTAAATAAGATGGAAAACAGTTTAGTAGTCATTAGTGAAACGCAACTTAAAGTCTTAATAGCAGAAGCTTTAAGTAATGCCTTAAATTCTTATTCAGTTATAAGTGAAGTTAGTAAGTCGGACGAATACCTAAGCTATAAAGAAGCCATAGCCTTTTTGAAAGTTTCCAAACCTACATTTGCTAAAATCCGTTCAAACTTTCCTTCTTATAAGCCATCCGAAAATCGAGTACTTTTCAAGAAATCTGATTTGGAGTCATATTTAGAAAGCCGAAAAATAGACTAATTGAATTAAATTTCATTCTCAACCCTAAGGTGAAAGGATCGACTGGGTTATTTTGCCCCCTCCTTTAGAAAAGATTAAATGTGATCATAATAATCATAGGTCAAAACTAAATACTTCTGGCGTAAGCGTCTGCCATTTAAATTAGATACTGAAAAGCAATAATCTTAAAGCCCGATAAGTTTTCAGTATTCCTAAGTTAGGTTTCCAATAAATAAAGGACTTAGAACTGGTTCGAAGTAAAGCGTCCTTGAACTAGGTTTGCACTTGAAATCCTGATAAAAAAAGTTTTCTAAATCTTGTAGTCAAAGCATTCCAATCTAACTACAAACGTGGTCATCAAATGATAAATACCTGTTGCCTACTGTAGCCTTCCCTTACGTCCTAAGCTAGGGTTCTCTACTGTTTCTTTGTCTTGCTTTTGGGAAAGGGTTACGTTTTATTTAAAATTTAGATGGTTTTGTCTGATGGATGGTATTTATCTGTCCATCAAAATGTCGTACGTTTTTGATTTACACTATATATAACTTTTGTATAACCTAAAATCTCCGAATCATTAGTTTTTTATGATAAGGGTAAAGCTGGATTTTTAATTAATGTTTAGGGCATAAAGTTGGGATTGACTGTTCAAATAAATACTTAAAAACAATCTTATGATATTCATTACATATATAAGCCGAAATTAAGACAGGTTAACCTTAGTTAAGGTGAAGGTTACATTTGTTCATTTTTTTAAATTGGTGTATTTGGATAAGAAACTATAAATATTTTTAGTTCTTTACTTGCAGAACCAAAGAAACTGTCTTACATTTGTATCGTCAAACAGAAATAGATATGGTAGACAAGAAGAGAAAAGTAGAGGATTTAGGGGTTAGCTTTGAAGAATTTGGGAGAACACCAATGGAGAGCAGAGTTTTTGCTTATTTACTATTGGCGGAGCCTGAATATAAGACATTTGATGAAATTAGAGAGTTTTTGGGAGCAAGTAAAAGTGCAATTAGTAATGCTCTAAATAGACTTCAAACTGAGGGGAATGTTAATTATTTAACTTTTAGCGGTGACAGGAAAAGATATTTTAAGATAAATACAAGAAACTGGCTTACTACGGCTATGAATTCCGCAAATACTGTAAATAAAATTAATGATATCCTTACAGATGTACTTGAACATAGAAAAGAAAGCGGTACTAAAGAATTTAACGATGGTTTAAAAGACATCCTGTCCTTTCAAACATTTTTAGGTGGAAAGATAGAACAGGCTTTGGAAGAGTGGAAGGCTCGTTAGTGTTTTTTTACCCAATTGGTTCTTTTAATCAAGAACAAGCAAAACAAACAGAACAAACAAAACAAACTATATTAATGAAATTCAAAGTAATACTAATTTTCACACTCAGCATGATGTTCCTTGAAGGCACTGCTCAGAGCGATGATGTGAAGATTTCAATGAGTGACACGCTTAAATTAACAGTTAGAAAAGCAATAAGCATAGCTTCTAAGAGAAACCCGGAACTAGCAAAAGTTAGACTAAACGAAGACATCCTTAACCAACAAGTACTTACAGCTAAAGCTTCTGCCTTACCTCAGTTATCTGGAAAAGCAGGATATACCGACAATTTTGCCTTACCAACTCAATTACTTCCTGGAGAGGTTTTCGGCCAAGAAGGCTCTATACCAGTAAAGTTTGGTGTAAGATATGGTCTAAATGCGGGAATAGAGGCTAATCAAATTCTATACAACAAAGAGTTTTTTGAGAATATTAAAAAACTAGATGCAACTAAGTCTACCTATCAATTACAAACCCTTTCTTCTACAGAAGATTTGGTTTATAACGTGGTTCAGGCCTATCTACAATATCAAATTATTGATATTCAAAATGACTTATTACAAGATAACTTAGAAAGAACAAATCAATTGGTCAAAATGGCTCAGGCACAGCTTGACAATGGAATTATAAAGAAAATTGAGGTTGACCAATTACGGGTAAACAGAACTAATCTAGAATCGGAGTTATCTAATGTGGAGCTTAACATGGACCAGCAGCTAAATGTAATTCGGTTTTATTTAGGTTTAGACATGGGGCAACCAATACTATTAGTAGAAGAACTGGCAGAAGATAATCGTTATCCGCTGTCGCAGCAATTACTGTTAGACGAAAACATCAATTTCCAACTTATTCAGAAGCAAAGAGAACTAGCTCTTCTAGACAACAATGTAATTAAAGCTTCTTATTTGCCTACTTTAACTGCATTTGCCCAATATAACTACACAGGGCAAGCCAATAAATTCAATTTCAAGAAAGACAACTATTCTGGATTTGGTGCCGGACTGTGGGGGCTAAACGTATCGGTGCTAATTTTTGACGGTGGACAAAAGGCAAAAAAACTTCAAGAGAATAAAATCAAATTAATGCAAATAGAATGGGACGAGAAAATTGTAAGAGCTTCCACCGAAATGGCCTTTGACAATGCCAATAAGAAAATTCGTCAAAGCCAAGTCCAATTAAATGTACAAACAGAAAACATGGCTTTGGCAAATGAAGTATACGAGGTAACGCAGCTGTCTTACAGAGAAGGTGTAGCACCGCTATCAGAATTACTTAATACAGAAAGCAGCCTCAAAGAGGCTCAATCTCAATACTTGAATTCAATCCTAAACTTTAGACTGGCGGAATTAGAACATGTCAAAACAAGTGGGCAATTAGCTCAAATGATTAAATCAGAATTATAAGAAATTTCAATAAAATTAATAAAATGAAAAACCTAAAAATCATAATCCCAATCCTTTTGGTAGCCATTCTAGCCATTTGGGGTTACACTAAGCTTAAATCTAACAAAGCTATAATTGACGAAAACGCCAATGAGGTAGAATTAGTCATTTCTGAAATTCCGGTGAAGGTAGTTTCGGTAGAAACACAAGATGTTGAAGATAAATTAGAGTTAGTAGGAACATTTGAAGCTAGAAAAGAATTAAGCATCATTTCTGAAGGTCAAGGAAGAATCACAAGACTATATGTAACAGAAGGTCAAAAAATAGGCAACGGCCAAACGATTGCCACTATTGATGACGCCACTATTCAATCTCAATTATCAACAGCTAAGGCTTCTTTGGCAAAAGCCGAAAAGGATGTAGAGCGTTACAAAAATCTTTTAGAAGTTGGAGCCATAAGTCAAACACAGTTTGAAGAGGTGAGTTTAGCGATGCAAAACCAAAGAACAAACGTGACTTCTGTGGAGCAACAATTAAAATACTCAACAGTAAAGTCTCCAATGGGAGGAGTTATTAACGAAGTATTATTGGAGCAAGGAAGTTTTGCGAGCCCAGGTACTAAAATCGCTACCGTTATTGATGTAAATAACCTTAAAATGGTGGTAAATGTAGACGAGAAAGATATTGTAAAAGTTAGAAGAGGCCAACGCGTTCAAATCATGACTGAAGTATACCCTGACGTACCTTTTACAGGTGTAATAAACTTAATAGGAGTTCAGGCAGATGCCTCCAGAAAGTATGAAATAGGTATAGATTTGACTAATAACTCAAGAACTCCTTTAAAAGCTGGTATGTACGGCACTGTGAGCATTCCTTCTGTAAACCAAAACCAAACCACCGTATTAACCATTCCTCGAAAATGCGTAGTAGGTAGCTTAAAGCAACCTCAAGTTTACGTAGTAGTTGGTTCCAAAGCTAAGCTTGTCAATATTGAAGTTGGAAGAACTATAGAAGCTAACGTAATAGTATTGAGTGGTTTAAATACAGGAGTCCAAGTTATCACTACAGGTCAAATAAACTTAGAAGACGGAAGAGCTATCAAAGTTATAGCAGATTAATCTAAGTAGCTCACCATTAAAAAATTATAATCATGTCAATAACAGAATTAGCAGTAAAAAGACCAACCCTCGTGGTGGTATTGTTCAGCATTCTAGTATTCTTTGGCCTCTATGGCTACTCTAGTCTTACTTACGAATTACTACCAGATATATCGTCTCCAGTAATTTCAATTTCTACAGCATACCCAGGAGCTACGCCTTCTGAAGTGGAATCGTCGGTGAGTAAACCGATTGAAAATGCTTTATCCTCTTTAGAAAACTTAGAAGGCACGCAGGTGATTTCCATGGAAAGTTTTTCTAGTGTGATAGTTACCTTAAAATATGGTGCAGACTTGGACCAAGCTGTTCAAGACGCTCAGCGAAAGTTGGACGGAATTATGGCAAACCTGCCTGATGATATGTTAGAGCCTGCTATTGGTAAATTCTCTTTAGATGAAATGCCGATTATGAGACTTGGAGCTACTTCTACTTTAGAAGATGTAGCCTTTACCAAGCTTTTTGAAGATAAGATTCAACCAGAGATTTCAAGAATTGAAGGCGTGGCTCAGGTAAATATAATTGGCGGAGCAGATCGGGAAATTAATATTAACGTAAACGGTGATAAGCTTAAATACTATAATTTATCTATCCTTCAAATTTCTCAGGCAATCTCAAAGGCAAACTTAAATTTCCCAACGGGTAGTGTAAAGGACGAGAATAAAGACATATTGGTTCGTCTTTCAGGAAAGATTCAGGGTTTAGAGGAGTTAAGAAATTTGATACTTGCCACCTCAGAAGATGGCTCTCAAATTCAGCTTAAAGATGTAGCTGAAGTATATGACACCAAGAAAGAAACATCTACCATTTCCAGAATTAACGGAAGCCCATCTTTAGGAATTACCATTTCTAAACAGAGCGACGGAAATACAGTGGAAGTAAGTAAAAAGGTGCAAGAGAAAATAGTAGAGTTGCAGGAAACGTATGCTGCTGACAACCTTAAATTTGAAATAAGTAATGATAGCTCCGTTTTTACTTTAGAAGCTGCCAACCACGTAATTAATGACCTTTTCTTAGCGGTAATATTGGTAGCCTTTATTATGCTTTTCTTTATGCATAATATTAGAAACGCCATTATTGTAATGGTTGCCATTCCGGTTTCGGTCATTTCCACCTTTGCGGTTATGAGTGTAGCTGGTTTTACGCTTAATCTAATGACCCTTTTGGCTCTGTCTTTGGTAATCGGAATTCTGGTGGATGACAGTATTGTGGTTTTAGAAAACATTCATGCTAGAATGGAAAAAGGAGCCACAGCTATGGATGCCGCTATGGGTACCTGGAAAGAAATAGGTGTATCTGTGTTCTCTATTACTTTGGTAATTGTGGTGGTATTCTTGCCTATTGGTTTAGTTTCAGGAATCGTAGCCGATTTATTAAGGCAGTTCTCCCTGGTGGTGGTAGCCGCTACATTAATTAGTTTATTGGTGTCATTTACTTTGACTCCTTGGTTGGCTTCTCGTTTCACTAAATTGACACACTTAGATGCTAATAAGCCTTTACACCTCCCTCTAATATGGTTTGAAAGGCTTATCAAAAGCATTGAAGACTTCTTCCGTTCTGTTTTAGGCTTCGCTATGAAACATAAAATAGCGACTATTCTGGTCATATTTGGCTTAGTAGGTGCGTCGTTTACATTAATGACAAATGGCTATATCGGTTCTGAGTTTGTGTCAAATGGCGATAATGGAGAGTTCGTAGTTAAAATAGAAATGCCTAAAGAAACACCCATTGAACAAAACAATAGTGTTACACAGCAGGTCGAAGAGTATTTGCTAAACCAAGAAGAGGTAACCAATATTTTTACAACCGTTGGTCAAAGCTCTGGTGCTATGAGCATAACCTCTACGGCCTATCTTTCCGAAATTAACGTGAAACTAGTAGGATCTGAAGACCGTGATTTCACATCGGATGAATACGCCATAGAGACCAAAGAATACCTTAATAAAAATATCCCGGGTGTTAAATTTACAGCAGCAGCCGTAAGTATGGTAGGTGGCGGAACAGCCGCCCCTGTGCAGCTGGTAGTTCAAGGTTCTAATGTTGACGAGTTAATTGAGTTTGGTGCTGAGCTTGTGCAAGTCGTTAAAACCGTTCCTGGCACTGCAGAAGTAAAGTCTACTGTGGAAGGTGGTAGCCCAGAGATTAATGTAAATATTGACAGAGAAAAACTGGCCAACCTAGGTTTAACCCTAGATATGGTGGGTGCTACTATGCAAAATGCTTTTACAGGAAACACAGATTCTCGTTTCCAAGAAGGAGACTACGAATATGACATTCGTGTACAACTAGATGCTTTTGACAGAAAAGACAAATCAGATATAAATAACCTTACATTCTTAAACTCCACAGGCAATTTGATAAAACTAGAGCAATTCGCCGATGTAACAGAAGGTAGTGGCCCAGCGAGACTTGACAGAAAAGATAAAGTTTCTTCTTTGACCATAGAAAGTCAGGTAATTGGTAGAGATATAGTTTCTATCGGAGATGATATTCAGGCTAAAATAGACGCCATGGATTTACCAACTGGAATCTCGGTCTCTCAAGGTGGTGATCTAGAAAATCAAGCGGAAGCATTCGGAAGTTTAGCTTTTGCCTTGATGACTTCAATCTTACTGGTATACCTTATTATGGTGGCTCTTTATGATAGCTACGTATATCCATTTGTGGTAATGTTTTCTATTCCAGTTGCTTTGATTGGTGCTTTGTTGGCATTGGCTTTGGCCATGCAAAACATGAGTATCTTCGGAATGCTTGGATTAATCATGCTAGTTGGTCTAGTGGTTAAAAACGCTATTCTGATTGTTGACTTTGTCAATCAATTAAAAGCGGAAGGGATGGAAAGGAAGAAGGCTGTAGTAGAAGGTACACTACAGCGTTTCAGACCAATTTTAATGACAACTATTGCCATGGTTATCGCCATGATTCCTATTGCGGTAGCTACTGGAGCAGGTTCTGAGTGGAAAAACGGTTTGGCTTGGGTGTTGATAGGTGGTTTGACCAGTTCTATGATTTTAACCATGATTATAGTACCAGTGGCATACAGACTAGCCGATGATACGAAAGAGTGGTTTGGAAAGAAGTTTCCAAAGAAAGAACCGGCATTGGCATAAGAATACTGGATAAATGTCCACTATGCATTGTCTGTCATCAAAATGAGAAACTAAGTCCTGTCCTGAATGAGTAAATGGTTCATTTGGGGCAGGCAAAATTATTAAAAACCAAGAATTGATATCAAAAACAATAAATATGAACACGAATACAATTACCCCAACAGGCACGATAGAAGAGATTTTAATAGACATGGGCATGGAAAAAACCATGTTACAGCCTGACGCCAATCTCTCTCTAGATCTTGGTTTCGATTCTTTAGATTTTGCGGATTTTATCATGCAAATCGAAATAGCTTTTGACATTACAATTTCAATAGATGAGGTAGAGAATCATTGTAAAACGATAGCAGATAGTATTAGAATAGTAGAAAACCAACTACAAAAAGTGTCGTCTTAAAAGAAATTTAAATGGAGCTTAGAAACATTGGACAATCTTTCTCAATGCTTGAGAAGTAGAATTGAGAGGCTTTTAAGGTTCCTATCAGTTTGCTTATACAAGGGCTAATATTTGGTTCAAATTCTAAAACAAAAAACATGAATAAGGATATGATTACTGAAGAGAATCGAGGTAAGCCAAAAATAAAGGGAGTAAAAAGTAAAATTAATAAGCTCAAAAAGAAAGAACTTGAAGCAAAGCTCTTGAAGTATCAAATGGAGAATAGCGAAAATGTTCTAAACTCTACGGGATTATTTGGTACAGCCAAAGAACCGAGGAAGTCCATGAGTAGCTTCCTAAGAAATCAAAATAAATTTGAAGTGGCCAACATAGCAATACTCGACAGAAAAGCCGCAGTATTGATTCGGATATGTACCACAGTCATTTCTGTTTTGATTGGATTTAGCGAATACATTAACCAAAACGTAAATCAAGGTCGGTTGATATCCATATTGTTAATTACCGGTCTTCTGGTCACACTCGTTTTGTCTATCCTTGCCACAAAACCGTTTGGCTTTATGATTGGGAGATTTTTCAAAAAACACATCCTAAATCTCCATCCAAAGCTTGAAGAAAACACGTTTTTAATGGGTGATGTAAATCTTGGTATTTCAGAATATGAAAAAGCCATGCAGCATGTTGTTAAAAGCCAAGATTTGCAAATCGGAAATCAAGTAAGAGCAAACTATCTAATTTCTCAAAGTAACACTCGCAAAAGTGTTCTAGTGGATTACGCCTACGATGCTCTTTTGCTTACGTTTGTGCTTACAGGTATTGTTTTTCTTCTTAACGAACTCGTTGTCGTTTAAGGCTGAGGTATAATGGGTTTCCCAAAAGAGTATTGTAGAAAATCAATTGCAAAGAGTGTGGTCTTAGAAATTAACTTAACTGATACTTATAAGGATCGAGTAAACTCTAGAATATATTCAAAGAGTCAATTTTATGAAAGTTATTACCTTTTTTAATTGGCAGCAAATAGGAGAAGTTCAAGCTTCCTTTTTTTAATAAACCCAAACATTATGCGATTAAAAACTATAGACCGTAGAGCTGGATTAAGTCGTGAAGAGCTCATAGAAGAATATTTGAAACCTAAACGGCCTGTAATATTCACAGACTTAGCTAAAGACTGGCCAGTTACTGAAAAGTGGACTTTTGAATGGTTACAAAATAACCATGGAGATTTGGAAGTACCGCTCATTGATAAGAACTTTCACGATCCAGATAAATATTTCAAAATAGCTAAGACGATGAAGCTTAGAGATTATCTTGATTTAGTGAAATCTAATGAGCCAATAGACTTACGTATATTCCTATTCGATATATTCAAGAAAATCCCAGAATTAGCAAAAGACATTCGCTACCCTAACATCATGGACGGTTTTATAAAGACGTATCGTTTTGTTTTCTTTGGGGGGAAAGATGCTGTAACCACTTTGCATTATGACATGGACTGTTCTAATGTTTTTTTGACCCAGTTTCAAACACGTAAAAAAAAATATCCTTTTTGCTCCCAATCAGAGTACTAATTTAAATCAACATTCATTTACGGCAATGAGTCATTTTGACCCAGAAAATCCGATATGAAAAATTTCCTGCAGCCAAGGATTTAGTAGGATTTGAAGGAACTTTTAGTCATGGCGAAACAATCTTTATTCCCAGCCTTTGGTGGCATCACATTAGATATATTGACGGCGGCTTTAGCCTGGCTTTAAGAGCAAATGACTCTGTATTTACTTTTTTTAAGGGTGGTTTTAATCTCGTTAGACACCAGCTAGTTGACAAAAGTATGACCAAGGTTTTTGGTAAGAAATGGAAACATTGGAAAGAGGGAAAGGCTTATAATAGGGCAAAAGCAAGTTTGTGATAAAAAATAAAAATGACGGCTTAATTTAATGAAAAAACGTGCCTTTCTTATTGCTTTATTCTTCTTTCAATTCAGTTTACTTTTTGGACAGGCCGAAAGGCCAAAAATTGGATTAACACTTAGCGGTGGAGGAGCAAAAGGTCTTGCACATATTGGCATTTTAAAAGCACTGGATTCTGCTGGTGTAAAAATAGATTACATAACTGGCACCAGTATGGGAGCCGTGGTGGGTTCTCTATATGCGATTGGTTATTCGGGGAATGAGATAGAGGAAATGGCTTTATCTATTGACTGGGATTTACTACTTAGCAATGATATTTCCATACAATCTTTGGCTATGGAAGAGAAGGAAGAATATGGCAAATATGCGATTGAATTGCCTATTGAAAACAAAAAGATATCTCTTCCTACAGGTGTGCTTGAGGCACAAGAACTATGGTTTAAGTTTGCCGATCTCTATAAACCCGTGCAGGGTGTATCTGATTTCTGTAATTTTTCCATTCCTTTTAAATGTATCGCTACCGATATAATAAGCGGAAAAGTTAAAATATTTGATTCAGGAGATCTTTCTACTGCGGTGAGGGCAAGCATGGCTATTCCATCCGTTTTTACGGCTGTAAAATTAGATGATTTGCGACTGGTAGATGGTGGTCTTTTGAGGAATTTTCCGGTGAAAGATGTAAAAGAAATGGGAGCCGATATAATAATTGGAAGTAGTTTAAGCTCGGGATTATACCCAAAAGAAAAGCTAAACAATGCCATTGACATTATACTTCAATTAGCCTTTTTAAAGGAAAATGACGATTTCTTACAGGAAGTACCCCTATGCGATTATTATATTGAACAAACCCTGGACAGCTATTCTATGGGTAGTTTTAATAGTTCCAATGAAATCATTGAACTTGGTCGGCAAAAAGGAGAATTAGTATATCCAGCATTTAAGCATTTAGCAGATTCATTAAATGACATTTATGGAATGCCGACTGCAAGCCAACAAAGACTTCCAAAACAGGACTCTATCTTTATCAATGATTACACAGTTTCGGGTTTAATAAATACCACAGAAAACTTTTTTATTCACGCCTTGGGTTTTGAAAGTGGGAGGTTTTATTCTGATTCAGATATTTCCAATCTTATTCGACGAGTTTATGGGACTAGGTATTATAGTTCCATTAATTATAGAATCATTAAACATCTGGATGAGTCCAACGAACTCATATTTACCGTGAAAGAAAACCCCTTAACTTTCGCCAAAATCGGCATCCATTATAATGATTTTTCCGGCATAAGTGCAATATTTAACTTTACCACTCGCGATTTATTAAGCAAATATTCACGCTCCTTAGCCACCTATAACCTTGGCGAAAATCTAAGATTAAAAGGTGAACATATGCAGTATTTTGGCCTTAGAAAGAATGTTGCCATGATTGCAAAACTACAGATAGAGAGCTTTAAATTAAATACTTATACCAATATCAAGAGAACTGGCCAGTACCGACAAAATTATAGTACCGGAGAACTAAAAATGCAAT
Source organism: Arcticibacterium sp. (assembly GCF_055134445.1). Lineage (NCBI taxonomy): Bacteria > Pseudomonadati > Bacteroidota > Cytophagia > Cytophagales > Leadbetterellaceae > Arcticibacterium > Arcticibacterium sp. The sequence continues at coordinate 46,970 of NZ_JBSRVI010000143.1, read as the reverse complement.
ATTCTGGTCACCTGAAATTGACCTCCGGTATTGGAATTAGAAAAGAACATATTAGTTTCAAGCCTTTGGTGGAATCAAGACTGCAAGCACAAGGGAAAAACTCATTTTTCACATCATTTGCCTTCCTGGCTGTCAATACCTTTAATAAACCCCAATTTCCAACCAAAGGAGTTAAGTTGGACTTAGAGCTAAGTAGTATATTTAATCAAAAACCTGATATAAATTTCTTTCAAGATGGTGTAGCTGTTAATGATGCTGGGCAATTGGATATCAATTACGGAAATTACCAAAGAATTACACTCAAGATTGAAGGTATTTATCCTTTGAAGCCCAAATGGACTATAAATACGGTTTTCCAATCGGGCATAAATTTTAATTATAGTCAGAATTTAGTCAAATCTTTCAAACCGGAAGAGCCTTCTTTTCAGGCATAAATTTTAATTATAGTCAGAATTTAGTTAATAATTTTCAAATAGGAGGACTAACAAAAACTTTTAGAAATCAAATCACTTTTGTTGGATACAACGAAGGGAGTATTGCTACTTCAAGTGTTGCAAGCTTAGGTTTGGGTGTAAATTATAATATAATTAAAAACGCTTTTATAGGTATCAAAACTAACGGGCTGGTTAGTAATTTCATTAGTAAAGAAAACCATATACCTAGTAATCGGTGGCTTACAGGCCATGCTTTAACATTCGGCTATCAAACGCCCATTGGTTCTTTGGAATTTAGTTTAATGTATGGCGATCAATCGAAGGAAATAGGAACCTATGTAAATTTTGGAATTCCATTCTAACATCGAAAAAAGCTAAACCAAATCTGAAAACATATCCAATATGTCATTAAAGCACATATAATCAAGATAATATGCAAAATTTCATCATAGAAAATCAAAAACTAATCTGGTTCGTAACAGTTATACTATTGACCTTACTCATTATTCTAATATCTGTTAGGTCTTTAGACCTAATTGAAAGAAAATGGGAAAAAGCCAAATACTATAGCTTTGTTTTTAGAACCTTTAGAAGGTTAGCCAAAATCTTTTTTACTGTAATTGGACTTGGCCTAATCAGTTACATATTTGTTGATAAAACAACTTATCAGAACATCACAGACAACCTTGGACGAGTTATTTGGTTTGGTTCTATAGTAATATTGACCGTAGTTTCATCCGCCCTTGCTCAGGGGTATTTCAGAAATAAACAAGCTCAGCTTTCTCCAAGAGACCAAGGAGATGTCACTATGTATCGATACTTAAATTATCTTGTTACCGCTGTTATATATTTATTTGGTATATTACTTTTCGCTTTAGCCATACCAGGAATGGCAAATATTGCTACCGCCGCAGGGGCAAGTGCAGGAGTGTTAGCATTAGTGGCTGGAGTAGCCTCGCAGGAAGCCATTTCAAATATCGTAGGAGGTTTATTTATCGCTTTTTTCAAACCTTTTAGAATTGGTGACATCGTAAAAATTGGAAGCGACACAATGGGTAAAGTTGAAGACATCAATTTAAGGCATACCATTATCACAGATTTCCAAAATACAAGGATTGTAATCCCCAATGGTATAATTAACAAAGAGAATATTTCAAATTATTCTATGATCGAATCCAAAAACTGTGCTTGGATTGAGGTAGGTATTAGCTATTCCGCTGATATAGATTTGGCCATGAAGGTCATGAGAGAAATTTGCGAAGATAATCCACTTTCAATAGATAATAGAACAGTGTTTGAAAAACAAAATGCTATACCTAAAGTGGATGTTCAGGTGGTGGGTCTCGGCGACTTTTCTGTAAATTTAAAAGCTTGGGTTTGGTCTTCCAGTTATCCTATTGCGTTTAAAATGAAAAATGAAATTTACAAAGCTGTAAAAGAAGGGTTTGATAAACATGCCATAGAAATTCCATTCCCACAGCGTACCATTACCATTAAGGAAAGAAAAGATATAGAAGTATCAAATGCCTTAAATATTTAAAAAAGATAATAAAGGTCTTTTTGAGGCATATTTTATAGTTCGACGGAATAATAGATCCTATTAATGTTACATATTTGTTATTTATTTGCTATATTTGTAACATTGTAAACAAATCGTAACATTTTAGGTGATGAAAAAGTCGAAATCATATTTATCTATAGTCGCTAATGCGAAAAAGCTTTTCTGGAAACATGGCATAAAAAAAGTGAGTGTCGAAGAGATTTCTATCGCTGCCGGAATTAGTAAAATGACCTTTTATCGTCAATTTTCAAACAAGGAGGAAGTGGCGGGTATTATTCTTAAAGAAATAATGGACAAGGGGTTTCAAGATTATGAGAAAATCATGAATCAGAAAGTGCCCTTTGAAACTAAACTTAAAGAGATAATATCACTGAAGAAGACTAACGCTAAAGAAATTAGTATGGAATTCATGAAAGATATTTTTTCTAATCAAGATTCAGAACTGGCTGAACTAATTCAACAACAAAGAGTAAAATCAAACAAAAGATTTGAAACGGATTTAAGATTAGCCCAAAAGAAAGGAGAACTACGAGAAGGCCTTAAAGTTGAGTTTATCATGTATATGTTGGACAGTGTATTTCACTTAATGGAAGACCCGAAACTTATTAACATTTTTGACGACAGTGAAGACCTGTCTGATGAAATAACAAATTTCTTTTTCTTCGGAATGTTACAATCATGAAAAGAGCAATATCCATTTTGTTCTTTAGTTTGCTAATTTCTTACACTAGTTATGCTCAGACAAAAATGTCGTTTGACGGACAGGCTTCTTTTATCGGAAGTTATAGCCCAGATAATGAGAAAGACGTTTTAATTGGTGCCAGATACATTCCACAACTTGATTTAGAAATTGGATTGGATACCAATCAGAAAATTGACTTTGAAGTAGCTTTAAATATTTCGGGCAACACGCTTTTTCACCCTTTTAATAAAGCTAGCAATACCGGCGATATTTCGCCCTACCGAGCTTGGGCCAGATATACTGGCAAACAGTTCGAATTAAGAGTGGGCTTGCAGAAAATTGATTTTGGTGCGGCCACAAACCTTAGGCCTATTCAATGGTTTAATCAGATTGACCCTAGAGATCCATTGAGCTTAACCAATGGTGTTTATGCCGCATTAGGTAGATACTATTTTCTTAACAATGCCAATATTTGGGTTTGGGGATTGTATGGAAATGAAAAGACCAGAGGCTTTGATGCCATAAAAACCAGTAAAAAGCAACCTGAATTTGGAGGACGGTTTCAGTTTCCTACCAATAAAGGGGAGATAGGTCTTTCATATCATCATAGAAATGTAAATGCTTCTGACTTATTTGAAACATCCGATTTTGACAAAATTCCAGAAGATAGATTTGCGATAGATGGGAAGTGGGATGTAACTATTGGTCTTTGGTTTGAACTTTCTCACACCCATAAATATGAAAGCCTTGGTGCACTGACCGACCAAACGTATATCAATTTAGGTGCAGATTACACTTTCGGTTTAGGGAATGGTCTCAATGTTTTGGCGGAGCACTTAATACTTTCTTATGACCCAAAACCATTTGCTTTTGATGCCACATCACATATTACGGCCACTACGCTTTCTTATCCAATCGGCATGTTCGATAATCTAAGTTCGGTGGTTTATTACAATCACAGTTCAGATGATTTTACTTTTTTCTTAAATTATCAACATCAGTTTAAAGCTTTAACGGGATATCTGATGGGCTATTTTAACCCGGATACACAGCTAGGAATTCAACAAAACGAATTAGTAAATAACTTTAAAGGGCCTGGCGTCAGGCTTATGTTAGTCTATAATCATTAATAAAAAATACTATGACAACAGAAAATATTATAAAACTAGACCATGTGGTTAAACGATACCCCGTAGGCGATGGTGAGTTTACGGCTTTAAACGACATCAATCTGGAGTTTGCCAAAGGCGAATTTGCGGGTTTAGTTGGCCCAAGTGGCTCGGGTAAAACAACATTACTAAATATCATAGGGTCATTAGACAGCCCAACCGAAGGTATAGCCAATATTATGGGGAGAAATATTTCAGAGCTCTCGCATAAGGAATCTGCATTGCTTCGCAATATTCACATTGGTTTCATTTTTCAAGTGTTTAATTTATTGCCCGTTTATACGGTTTATGAAAACGTAGAGTTTGCTTTATTGCTTCAAAAGAAAACTGCCACCGAGCGTAAAAAAGCTGTAATGGAAGCTTTGGAATGGGTTGGTTTAGAAAACATGGCAGATAAAAAGCCATCAAAACTTTCAGGAGGAGAAGGTCAAAGAGTAGCCATTGCACGTGCCATGGTGAAGAGGCCAGACATTCTTTTGGCTGATGAGCCTACGGCAAACTTGGACGCCAAAAATGCCCATGCAGTTTTGCAAACGATGAAAGACCTTAATAAGGAATTGAATACAACTTTCTTATTTTCTACCCATGATGAAAAAGTTATGGGTTATTTGGACAGAATCGTACACTTAGAAGATGGCCGTGTTGAAAATGATGAAATTGTAACTCATCTTAATACACCCGCATGAAGTTAGCATTTCAAATAGCTTATAAAAACTTAATGGGAGCGGGGTTAAGAACCTGGCTTAACGTAGCCGTGCTTTCTTTTGCTTTTGTAATGATTATCTTTTTTAATGGACTTATGGATGGCTGGAATGAAGAAGCTACCAGAGATGGTATTTCTTGGGAATTTGGCAAAGGGCATTTACTACATAAAGATTTTGATGGGTTGGACCATTTTACTTTTGAAGATGCCCATGGTGTTTTGCCAAAATATATTGCCGAGGATTTTGAGTCAATTCTCATTCAGCAAGGTTCTGTTTATCCTGATGGAAGGATGATGTCGGTTCAATTGAAAGGAATTAACACAGACCAAAAGACATTAGAAATTCCAACACAATTATTAGCGAAGAGTACGGCAGACATTCCTATTGTGATTGGAAAACGAATGGCTGAGTCAACCAAGTTACAAATAGGCGGCGAAGTACTTATGCGGTGGCGGGATGCCAATGGCACTTTTGACGCATCCACCTTAACGGTCGTGGGTATTTTTGATTCAAACGTTGCCACTATTGATAATGGTCAGGTATGGATGCCCTTAAAAAGACTTCAAGATATGACAGGACTGGAGGGTCATGTAAGTATGGGGATTGCCAAGAAAAGCGGAGATTATACCGCAATAAATGGCTGGAAATTTGAAAACCAAGAATATTTATTAAGAGACTTAGCAGAAGCTGTGGCTACCGAAAGAATAAGCTCTTCACTCTTTTATTTAATGCTGTTAGCTATTTCGTTTTTAGCACTGTTTGACACGCAAGTTCTTTCAATATTTAGAAGACAGCGGGAAATAGGCACATTCATAGCTTTAGGAATGACACGCCAAGAGGTGGTGAAGCTTTTTACTGTGGAAGGTAGCATGTATAGCCTTTTTGCTATAGTTCTAGGTAGCCTTTATGGTATTCCATTGCTCTATTGGTTATCTACAAACGGTATTCCCGTACCTGCAGGTTCACAAGATGCAGGGGTAGTCATTAGTGATATTATTTATCCAATTTATGGCTTTGGATTGATAGGATTCACCATTTTATTGATAGTGATTGCGGCAACAATTGTGAGCTATTTACCCGCCACTAAAATTGCAAAACTTAATACAGTAAACGCTCTAAAAGGAAAACTACAATAATGAAAGTTTTAAACGAAGACGAAATTATTTTTCATCAAAATTTACAATTATGAAATTAGCATTTCAAATAGCCTATAAAAACCTCATGGGGGCCGGTCTAAGAACCTGGCTAAACGTCATTGTGCTTTCTTTCGCTTTTGTGATGATTATATTCTTCAATGGCTTAATGGATGGCTGGAATCAAGAAGCTACGCGTGATGGCATAGCCTGGGAATATGGCAAAGGGCAGTTGCACCATAAAGATTATGACGTATTTGACCCTTTCACTTTAGATGATAGCCATGGCGTTTTACCTTCAAATGTTGCCGCTGATTTTGAATCCATTCTAATTCAACAAGGTTCTATTTATCCTGAAGGAAGAATGATTTCAGTTCAATTAAAAGGAATCAATACTGACCAGACCACATTAGAGCTTCCAACTAATTTATTGTCAGAAAGTACAGCAGAGGTTCCTGTATTGATAGGTAAACGTATGGCAGAAGCTGCCAACCTGAAAGAAGGCAGTGAAGTGCTCATGAGATGGCGAGACGCCAATAGCACTTTTGATGCTACAAACATAACCGTTGTAGGGATTTTTAATTCAAACGTAGGAACCATTGACAATGGTCAACTCTGGATGCCAATCAAAAAACTTCAAGCCATGACGGGTTTAGAAGGGCATGTTACCATGGGAATAGCTAAAAAAGAAGGAACATATGCTGATATTAATGGCTGGAAATTTCAAAGTCAAGAGGCTTTATTAAAAACACTTTCAGACATTATTGCTACCAAAAAAATCAGTTCTTCCATCTTTTATGTCATGCTTTTGGCCATTTCACTTTTGGCACTTTTTGATACACAAGTTCTCTCCATTTTTAGAAGACAAAAAGAAATAGGGACTTTCATTGCATTGGGTATGACCCGCCAAGAAGTTGTTGCACTTTTTACTGTAGAAGGCAGCATGTATAGTCTTTTTGCTATAGTTCTTGGAAGTCTTTATGGTATTCCATTGCTTGGTTTGTTGGCTAAATATGGAATTCCAATACCGGCCGCCTCTCAAGATGCAGGAGTGGCCATAAGTGATACGCTTTATCCTGTCTATGGTTTTGGGTTAATCGCAATCACAATTTTACTCATCATAATTGCCGCTACTATTGTTAGCTTTTTGCCAGCAACTAAAATTGCAAAGCTTAACCCAGTAAACGCTTTAAAAGGAAAACTACAATGATAAAATTTTTATTTAAAGGAATATTAAGAGATAGGAGCAGAAGCACTCTGCCTATCATAATAATCTCCTTGGGTGTGTTTTTAACCATACTATTGAGTGGTTATATCAGAGGAATGTTAGGAGACATGGTGGTTCAAAATGCCAACATGGACACAGGTCATGTCAAAGTAATGACCAGAGCTTATGCCGAGAATAAAGACCAACTTCCTAATGATTTGGGCTTATTGGATGTCACGGAATTAAAGCAAAACTTAAGTGCAGAATTTCCAGAATTAACTTGGACAAGTCGCATCAAATTTGGTGGCCTAATGGATGCTCCTGATGCCAATGGACTTACGAAAGGGCAAGGGCCAGTTTCTGGAATAGCTCTTGATTTGTTTAATACGGAAAGTGGTGAAGCGGAGCGGATGAATATTAAAAGTTCATTAGTAACAGGAACCATTCCAGACAGTCCTGGCGAGGTTATTTTAGGTAATGACTTTTCGGAAAAACTTGGATTAAAAATAGGGGATGAAATTACTTTTGTGGGCTCTACTGTCAATGGCAGCATGACTTTTCAAAACTTTGTTATTTCAGGGACCATTAAATTTGGCTCTGCAATGATGGATAGAGGTGCCATGTTAATAGACATTTCCGATGCACAACTCATGTTAGACATGACGGATGGTGCTGGTGAAATTCTAGGGTTTTTAAAATCAAACAGTTATTTCGATGAAGAGGCCACTCAAATTGCCAATGATTTTAACGCGAAATATAGTTCTGAAGATGATGAGTTTTCATCCATCATGTTCACGTTAAAACAACAAAACAATTTGGCTTCTTTGCTTGATGTCATGGATGCATTTTCAAGCATATTTATCTTTATATTCATTTTGGCCATGTCTATAGTTCTTTGGAATACAGGCTTGTTAGGTGGTTTGCGGAGGTATAATGAGTTTGGGATAAGATTAGCTCTAGGCGAATCTAAAGGGGCTATCTATAGATCACTTATGTATGAAGCCATATTAATTGGTCTTATTGGTTCCATAGTCGGAACAGTTTTGGGCGTAGCGGCCACTTATTATTGGCAAATAACAGGATTGGATATTAGCAGTATGACGAAGAACTCAGGAATGCTCATGCCAAGTATTATTAGAGCTAAAGTAACACCAGACCTTTTCTACATAGGTTTTATTCCAGGATTATTGGCTATGCTTTTTGGGAATATGTTATCGGGTATCGGAATTTATAAAAGAGAAACAGCAACATTATTTAAAGAATTAGAAGTATAAAAATATGAAAACAATTATTGCATTTTTATTGACCTTGGTTTGGGCTATTCCCACACCACCAGATGCGGCCGCCATCCTAAGAAAAGTGGACCAGAATATGTCCTCAGATTCTCAAATTACAGAATCTACCATGGTGATTTATGGTAGAAGAGGCTCCCGAGAAGTGACTTCCAAAGGCTATTCCGAAGGTAAATTCAAATCCTTCACTGAGTATTTAGCTCCTGAAAGAGAAAAAGGGACTAAGATGCTCAAGCTTGAAGACAAGCTTTGGATTTACTCTCCATCGTCTGATAGAACCATTCAGCTTTCTGGTCACATGCTTCGTCAGTCGGTGATGGGGTCAGACCTTTCTTATGAAGATATGATGGAAGACAGAAAGCTTTTGGAAATGTATAATGCCAAAGTCATGGGCGAAGAAACCATAGCTGGAAGAAAAACATGGGTACTAGAATTAAACGCCAAAGTGGATGATGTAGCATATGTAAAAAGGAAGGCTTGGATAGACCAAGAAAGATATGTGCCTTTAAAGGAGGAGTTGTATGCCAAGAGCGGTCAATTATTAAAGAAAACGACGATGAGCAAAGTTGAAAATATAAGCGGCAGATGGTATCCTAAAAGTATTAATTACAAAGACATGTTGAAAAACGGGAAAGGGACAGATTTTAATGTCATTTCTATTCAGTTTAATCCTAAAATTCCTGCTTATATTTTTAGTAAGGCATCACTGAAAAAGTAACTTTCATGTATTATTAAATGGTTAATTTTCACTAAGGCTAGCTCAATTTTGAGTTAGCTTTTTTGAGTATAAAAGCTTTGAAGTGTCTATCGAATATTTTTGGTATTTTGGCTCAACATTTTATTAATTCATATTCCGGCGAAAGTGAGCCGCCCATTAGATATTTATTTAAAGTATTAAACAAGATATATTTGTGTTGGTTATTTCGTTTCAAATAGTGTCTCATGTTAATCCTTTTTAAAAATTTGAAACAAACTCACCACCTTGCCATAGCCGCTCTTTTATCGCTCGCTCCAATTTTTATATACTTTTGAAAAGAGGCAAGGTCTTTATGACCAGTCATAGATTGGATAACGGGAATGGGAACTCCCTTGAGTATATTTATAGTAACAAAACTCCTTCGCCCGACATGTGAAACTAATAATTCATATCGCGGCATGGTAATCTCTGTTCTCTTTCCACCTTGAAAGGAAACAACTACCTCTTCATCATCTAGTCCTGCCAGTTTACCTACTTCTTTAAGATAATCATTTAGCTTTTGTTGAGAGATTTTAGGTAATTTATATTCATACTTCTCGAGTATGCATTGAGAGAATTTATTCAAAGGAATTTCTAGTTCTGTACTCGTTTTAATGGAGTTAATATAAATATTTCCATTTCTCACGTTCGCTTTCTTCAAATTCTGTACGTCAGATTCCCTTAAGCCTGTAGCACAAGCAAAGACAAATAAATCTCTGACCCTTTCCAATCTAATTTTATCTGAGAAATCATACTCCCATAACTTTATCAATTCACTCTCTCTTAAGGCAATTCGAGTGGTTGGTTTACTTTCAAGCATTTTGAATTTTGATAACATTGAAATATCAAAAAGGTCATAGTTACCACAGTATCTCAAAAAGGTTTTTAACGTTTTCAACCTTTTGTTAACGGTATCATTTTTATGCCCTTTTTCTTTCAGTAACCACTTTTTAAAGCCTTCATAAAAACTGAAATCCAAATCTTTTACAAGAATGTCTTTCCCTTTCCTGAATTCCATTACTTGGTTAAATAGCACTTTATAACCTTTTGTTGTTCCAACGCCATATTCCTGAGACTTTGAATCTAAGAAATGATGAAATAAACCAATAAAAGTAGTGGGCACTTGTTCCGATGGAATAAGTTCACAAGATATAGTCTCGAAATTAACTCGCTCCCCGTTTACCGTTTTCTGAAAAATAACATCTTTAATCTCTTGATGTCTTTTTTCAAGAACCAAATTATATTGAGTATGATCGTTACTTCCGGGGATACGCTTGATTTTCTGATTTCTCACATCCCAGTAAGCCGACTCAATGCTCAGCCCAGTTGGGTAAAGTTTAACTTTACTATTAATACAGACTTGAATATAAAGACCAAGCTTCCCTCCTCTATTCTTCCGATCTGGCCTTAGCCTTATTTTCGTCGTTGCCTTATTACTCATACTTTAATTTTTCATAAGTAAATATACAAATGGTAACAGTAGGTGTAACAGTAAAATGGATAAAAATAGAAGTTATAGCAAATAGACTAAATTTACAACTACTTGATAACTAGTGTTTTTAAGTAAAATATATACAAATAAATACCAATAAGTTCGATTCCTAGCGGGGCCACAACCTTAGACGTTAAATTCGTTTAATTCAGTTATTTATATAATTCAATTCAGCCATATCCCCACCAGGGCTATATATTGAATTTGCAACCGACTACTGCATATCGCATAAATCGAATCACAGAAATTCCTATGATTCTCTGTTTTAAACAAACTCATTACCAAGACCCGCTTATATAAATCTTTTATCGGTTATGATACTCTTAGTTTCAGGGTTCATAGATCATTAATTCATCTATAACCTCTTCAATTTTTTCATACGGATATTTATGAGCCAAGAAGAAGTGTTGCTTCCCCCCTTCTGGGATCCACTCATTGGTGCCATCTTTGAATACCTTAAACGTCCCTGGACCAAGAACATAAAAATAATCTTCAGGGGCTCTTATCGCAACAAGGACTGCCGTCTGATCAAAGGACACTTTTGGGAAACCTTTCTGACCCTTATAGGTTCTTGAATTATATTCATACGCCCAAGCGACTGGATTTTTTTTAGGATCAAGCTCTTTCAATGGCCCGCCAGTCAGTATTGGGAGTCCTATTTCAAAACCACTAAAAAGAATGGGGGTTGGCCAATCCCGATAAACAGAATACGAGGCGTCCGGAACTCTTCTTACATTAAACTCATTTCCTTCAGGAAACCTCCCAGCCATAGTCACCCAACGAAGTACCTTTTTACGAACAAGTTCTAACCCGGATAACTCTGAATATTCATCAGGATTTGTTTCTAAAAGTGCCGCCAGATTTGATGCAAATCCTACAGTAATAATGACCACACTTGCATCTGGCTGATTCGCCAGTATTTTCCTATAAAGACCAACTGCAGGTTCGTAAGCATTTTTGGATAATTCAAAATGATTAAACAACGAATCATTCCAGTTATTGGGAGAAAGAATACCCGGAGCATCGGTTACCGCTAAGCCAATCGGGATATCTGGCCGCTTAAAGTACTGATTATAAAGGTCAATTGTGGGAGCAACCAATTCATGTGAATCACTAGCCATGCAAGCTAAAATTTCACATTCTCCCCTTGCATCAAGAGCATGTAGCATGGCAATGGCTCCTACATCATCGTAATCTGGTCCCATGTCGGTGTCAAAAATCACCTTTACTGGTTGAGGCTTCTGCCCAAACACCATTAACACTTGAAACATACATAAGCAAACCAAAATACCTTTTTTCATACTATAAAATTCTAGCTCAATATTATTAATATATAGCAGGTCTAAACTAAGGGTATTTACTGTAAAAGGCTATTTAGAGGTCATTGATTTTCAAAAACCCATATTCTTCTCGAATGAGATTGCATTAAGCCATCTAAAGAATAACATCAGTACCTGCAAAAACCACTGACCTTGCTTTAGCATTTTTCATTGCTTTTGCTGATAAGAATCCACCCTCTGATAAGCTTCTTATTAGTTGAACAAAACGTAAAACGTCCAAAAAAACGAGTATTTATCAAGTAAGTAGTCGACCTTAAAAAAGAGTGCTACCCCTCTTTTTTTGTACAAAATAAAAGTAGCACCTGAACTATTACTCTAATTGGGAAAAGGCTCTAACAAAAGAAACAGCATTTCGCCAGAATATCTTAGGCTATTCTTTTCCTTGAAATTATGACGACAATCAGATGAAAACATGACACTTAAGTACTGGACAATATTGTCCAGATTCTGCTTCTAAGTAACTTTGTAGTGTTCATTTAAAATAAGTTTTGTGATGGGTAACAAATATATCGATGCGATACTTCCAGCTAGTTGGCTACAGGAACTAGACCTTTCCGAAATCTATAGCATTAGACATGAAATTTTAGCTCTGTCCGCCTCTAGCACCTTTAATCATATTGGAGGTCGCTTACCAAATGCCAACCATTTTAAGAAACTTATATCTCGAATTTACAAAACAGTAATAGTGTATTAATAAAATAATTAAACCAATGAAAAACACCTCTATTTTAACCTTTATGTTATTCTTAAGCCTGTTAATTGCAAGCTGCGGAAGTAGCGAATCTAAAACAGAAAATGAAAACGAAGTAGCGGTCGCTACCGCTGAAGTGGATGCTGCTCCCACTGCGAAAAACAAAGGTGTTGGCCCTATTACCTCGGTGACACTTGCGGCAGAAATAGACACAGAACTAGCCAAAAAAGGGGAAGAAATATTCAAAGCAAAGTGTACCGCATGCCACAGGTTAGATAAAAAGTTTATAGGACCTTCTCCTATGGGTGTCTTGGAAAGAAGAACTCCAGAGTGGATTATGAATATGATATTAAATCCAGAAGTCATGGTGGTAGAAGACCCAGATGCCAAAGCCCTCATGATTGAATTTAACGGTGCTCCAATGGCCAATCAAAACCTGACTAAAGATGAGGCGAGAGCGGTCCTAGAATATTTCAGAACCATATAAATAAGATGAAAATGAAACACTTAAACCTAGTTATTATACTTGCTTTTTCATACACCATAATGTCGTGTACAAGTAGCTCTACAGAGTCCAGTTTATCTGACGATTCACAAAACTTGGAACGAACAGGTCAGGCGTTTATCGAAGATGAAAATTCAACCCCAAATTGCTTACAGATTGCCATTGGCTCTCCTGATCACACCACTCTGGTTGCTGCTGTTCAAGCAGCTCAGGTAGAAAACGCTCTTGTTAATGTGGGGCCATTGACTGTTTTCGCCCCTACAAATGCGGCATTTGACGCTTTACCTGAAGGCACCGTTGAAAGCTTATTAAAACCAGAAAATAAAGCCGCTTTAGCTAACATCCTGAAATATCACGTAACCCCAGGAAACTTAAAAGCAGACTTCTTGACGAAGTTCAAAAAGCTTGGTCAAGCCAATAATCAAAACGTGGAAATAACAGTAGTAGATGGCAAAGCCAAAATTGGCGGTGCAAATATCATTGCAAGCGTACCTGCTGGTAACGGGATAGTTCATGTTATAGATGCGGTACTTCTTCCACCTACCATAGAATAGTTTTAAATCTTAATAAACAGATGATGTATAAAATCATGAAAAATATTTTCAAAAAATCACTTTTGCTTCTGTTGCCTCTAGGCATCTTAACGGCCTGTAGCTCGAAGAACAGCAAGTCAAACTCTGCCTTAGCAGAAGGAGCAGCAGAAAAAGTTTACGTAAAACCAGGTGACCACGATGAGTTTTATGCGTTCGTTTCTGGTGGCTTCAGTGGACAGTTGGCTGTTTATGGTCTGCCATCTGGAAGGTTATTTAAAGTAATCCCTGTTTTTTCTCAAGATCCAGAAAAAGCTTATGGTTATAACGAAGAAACCAAACCAATGCTTAACACGTCACATGGTTTTATACCTTGGGATGATGCTCACCACCCAGACATTTCACAAACAGCGGGTGAATTAGACGGCAGGTTTCTCTTTATTAATGGTAATAATACACCAAGAATTGCAAAAATTGACCTTACTACTTTTGAGACTACCGAAATAATTGAAATCCCAAATAGTGCTGGTAATCACTCTTCTTCTTTTGTGACAGAAAACACGGAGTATGTAGTGGCAGGAACGCGTTTCTCGGTACCTGTTCCACAAAGAGATATGCCAATCAAAGACTATAAAGGAAACTTTAAAGGTGCGTTATCTTTCATTTCTGTAGACCCTAAAGATGGTACTATGGATATTAAATTCCAGATTATAATGCCTGGTTTTAACTATGATTTATCTCACCCTGGTCGTGGAGATTCGCATGGTTGGTTTTTCTTTACTACCTATAATACAGAAGAAGCAAACTCACTTTTAGAAGTAAACGCTTCCCAAAACGACAAAGACTTTATTGCAGCCATTAACTGGAAGAAAGTAGAAGCGTATGTTAATGGTGGTGGAGGTAAAAAAATGCCTACAAACTATGCTCATAATGTATATAGCGATGAAACTCACTCGGCTACTTCTACTATGAAAAAAGAGGTATTGGTGGTAGATCCTAGAGAAATTCCTGGTGCTATTTATTTGTTGCCTACACCTAAATCTCCACATGGCTGCGATGTTGACCCTAGCGGAGAGTTTATCGTTGGTAGTGGTAAATTATCATCCAACCTTACCATTCATTCATTTAGTAAAATGATAAAAGCGATTAACGCCAAAAACTTTGATGGTGATGCGTATGGTATTCCAATTTTGAATTTTGAAGCCATAAATGCTGGTACTGTACAACAAGCCGGTCTAGGTCCATTGCATACAGAATTTGATGGCAAAGGAAATGCTTATACTACTTTCTTTATCTCTTCTGAAGTGGTAAAATGGAAACTAGGTACTTGGGAGGTCATTGACAGAAAACCAACTTATTACTCTGTGGGTCACTTAATGATACCAGGTGGTAACTCTAGAAAACCATTCGGTAAATATGTATTGGCCATGAACAAAATCACTAAAGACAGATACTTACCAACAGGTCCTGAGGTAACTCAATCAGCCCAGTTGTATGATATAAGTGGTGATAAAATGGAGCTATTATTAGACTTCCCCACTATTGGTGAACCGCACTATGCTGCAGGTATTCCTGCAAGCTTAATTGCTCCGAAATCTAAGAAATTTTACGCCTTAGCAGATAATAAGCACCCATATGCGGTCAAAAGCGAAGCCGATACTAAAGTAGTAAGAAAAGGCAGAGAAGTGCATGTCTATATGACCATGATTAGAAGTCACTTTGCTCCTGATAATATTGAAGGCGTTAAAGTAGGTGATAAGGTATACTTCCATGTAACCAACCTAGAGCAAGATTACGATGTACCTCATGGTGTAGCTATGATTGGTGCTAATACTTCTGAACTCCTAATTATGCCTGGTCAAACAGAGACCTTTACTTGGGAACCAAAACAAGTGGGTGTATGGCCATTCTACTGTACAGACTTCTGTTCTGCACTTCATCAAGAAATGCAGGGCTATGTTAGAGTGTCTCAAAACAACTCTATTTTACCATTGTCTTGGTCACTCGGTGAAGACTAGAAATATGTAACTCTATTGGAGGGGAGTATTTATTTATTTCCCTCCATATTTTGAATAAAAGAACAAATAAATGAAAAAGTCAAAGATTTTGATGTTAGTAGGTGTACTACTACTTGGTGGTCTTTTTGTGCTACCACTTTGGAATATTTCCTTAGAAGCTCCACAATATCCAGAGGCCATCGGTATGAATATTCATATCAACAAAATAGCCGACATGAATCCAAGTGACATCAAGAATATCAATATCATGAACCATTATGTGGGTATGAAAGATATTCCAGAGGTATTGCCCGAATTTAAAATTTTCCCTTACGTAATCATAGCAATGATGGTGCTAGGGCTAATTATTGCCTTCAAACTTAATTACAAATGGTATTTGGCTTGGTTTATCATAATGTGTTTGCTAGGTACAGCCGGCATGTACGATTTCTACCTTTGGGAATACGACTACGGCCATACACTTAGAGAAAACGCGGCCATTAAATTTCAGAATCCAGATGGGACTCCGCTAGCCTACCAACCTCCATTACTAGGAACCAAAACTATTCTAAATTTTGTGGCATATTCCTACCCCCGATCTGGAGCATATATGTTATTCACAGGAATGCTTCTTTCGTTCATCGCATTTTTTGTAGGTAAAAAAGAGTCATGAGAAATCTAGTAACCATTATGATTGCAATTTTTCTTTGGTCTTGTGCCATAGAACCTAAAGAGATCTACTACGGCAAGGATGCTTGTCACTCCTGCAAGATGAACATAATAGATCAGCGGCATGCGGCTGAAGTAGTGAGCAAAAAAGGAAAAGTATATAAATACGATTCTATAGAATGCATGATTCGTGACAACAAAGAAAAAAAACCAGAAGATATAGCGATGTATTTGGTCATGGACTTTAATGAACCCAACACTTTCCTAACAGCAACAAAAGCCACATTTATAATAAGTAAAAACTTACCCAGCCCGATGGGTGGCTTTCTGTCTGCTTTGAGTTCTGATGCAGAAGCAGAAAAGCTCCAGAATCAACATGAAGGTTCGCTCTATAATTGGGAAGATGTACAAAAACAGTTTTAATCTAATTCTCATGAAAGCGATCAAACTACTCTTCTTCTTCCTTCTATCAATTAGTGTTTTCGGCCAAAAACAGTCGGCTTGTTCTTTGTGTAAAATGGACATTTCTAACGTCAAGTTTATAGCATACGCTGAAGTAAAAAATACTAAAATATCTTTTGACGCAGCAGAATGCCTAGTCAATTATATCAAACTCAACCCAGAAGCAAAAAAACTGCAAGTAACAGACTACCAAAGCGGTAAACTGCTCGATGCTACTTATGCCTTTTATTTAAAAAGTGCTACGATTCCAAGTCCAATGGGTGCCAACATCTCAGCATACAGCACCGAAAAAGCAGCACAGTCTGTTCAAGATGGCGAAGTGATGAATTGGACTACGCTTCTTAAGCGTTTTGAGAGTTCAAAATTTGGAAGTAAATCAGCGTCTCATCACCATCATTCATCTAGACCTGACATGTACGGGCCAACTGGAATAACGGGAGACCACCTTCACCCAAAAGGCGGAAAAATGCTATCCGTTAAATACATGACCATGCCTATGGACGGTAACAGGTCTGCTAGCAAATTAATCGATAATGAAATGGTTTTTGCCAACTATATGGTAAGTCCTCGGAAAATGAATATGCAAATGTTTATGATTAGTGCTATGTATGCCGTTTCAGACAAATTGACACTAATGGCCATGCAAAACTACAGGCTTAACACCATGAACCTTACCCATAAAATGGAGATGGAAGGCATGCCTATGCTCCATACTTTTGACACTAAAGCTTCCGGTTTTGGCGACCTTAATCTGAGTGCATTAATTGGCCTTATTGCAAAAGAAAATCACTCATTTCATTTGAACACTGGAATTAGCATACCTATTGGAAGTATCTCCAAAAGAGATAAAACACCCTTAAACGAAAGTGCCAAACTCCCTTATGCTATGCAGCTAGGTTCTGGTACTTATGATGCTACTTTGGGTGGTACTTTACGAGGCTCAAGAAAGAAATCCTCATGGGGTGTTCAGCACCTGAGCACTTTCAGAATGGGTAAGAATGAGTACGACTACAACTTAGGAGCCTTACACCAAACCAACCTTTGGACAAGCTTTGCACTAACTCGTAGGCTTAGCACCTCGCTAAGAATAAATGCTACCATAAACGACCCCATAGATGGCAAAGATGGAGAACTTATGCCTATGATGGTACCTACAGCAAATGGTTCAAACTATAATCGACAAACCATAAGAGCTTTTGCTGGTGTTAACTCACTTACACTTACCAAAGGTATCTTAGCCACGGGCGAAATTGGCTTACCCATATTTCAACATAACTCGGGCATCTTTATGAACGAGACTTTCACATTAAATACCGGACTAAGATTTATTTTATAAGTTATGTCTAGAATCCTTTTCCTAATTTCATTAGCTCTATTTACTCAGAAAAGCCTGCATGCAGAAACTATCAAAATCTGCCATGAATGTTCTGTAAAGTCGATCCAAAAAGGGATTAATATGGCTAGAGATGGAGATATACTTGAAATTCAAGATGGCAAATATTTTGAGCACGATATCCTGATTGACAAAGCCATTTCGCTTATAGGAATAGGAAATCCTCAGATTGACGTAGAATCCAAAGGTTATGGCATTTTGATAAAATCAAATAAGGTAAAAATCAAAAACTTAAGGCTTACTCATATTGGAAAGAGCTTCACAAAGGATTTTGCGGCCATCTATATCTCAAAGTCTAAGAATTTTTTGATTGAGAACGTTACGCTTGAGAACGTCTTCTTTGGAATATTGATAGAAAAATCTAACAACGGAATCATTAGAAACAATCACATTTCTAGCAGTGCCATCTTAGAGGCGGCTTCTGGCAATGGCATTCACGCATGGTATTGCGACAGCCTCACCATTGACAAAAACGAACTTCATAATTTAAGAGATGGAATTTACTTTGAATTTGTAACTCATAGTAAAGTAACTCATAATAAGTCCTATGATAACCTGCGTTACGGGCTACATTTCATGTTTTCAAACAATGATGAATACCATTACAATACATTCTCTAAAAACGGTGCTGGTGTAGCCGTTATGTTTTCAAAGTTCATCAAAATGACCCATAATCGGTTTCACGAAAACTGGGGTTCGGCTTCGTATGGTTTACTGTTGAAAGAAATTTACGATGCAGAAATTGAAGACAATATTATTGAGAAAAACACAGTGGGTATAAATGCTGAAGGTTGTACCAGAATCAATTACAAAAACAACAGTTTTATAAGCAACGGCTGGGCCATCAAAATATCTGGAGCATGCTACGCCAATGTTTTCCAAAGAAACAATTTTCTTAATAATTCATTTGATGTGTCTTATAACAGTAAAATGAACGACAACACTTTTGATGGCAACTATTGGAGCTCTTACACCGGTTACGATTTAGCTAAAGATGGCGTAGGCGACGTGCCTTTCAGGCCTGTTAAACTCTTTTCATACATCGTAAATAGAACCCCAGAAACCATCTTATTACTGAGAAGCCTTTTCATGGAGATTCTAAATTTCTCAGAAAAAGTGTCGCCAGTTTTCACTCCAGACAACTTGATGGATTTTAAACCCTTAATGAAGAAAATAGGATGATAAAAATAGCAGGGTTAAGCAAAAACTTTGGGAAAGTCCAAGTGCTAGATGATCTAGATTTAGAGATAAAAACGGGAGGGATATTTGCCGTACTTGGACCAAATGGATCGGGCAAAACCACACTTATAAAAAGTATGCTGGGAATGGTTATTCCTGATAAAGGAATTATTGAAATAGACGGAACTAACGTGCTGAAGCAATATGCCTACCGTAAAAATATTAACTATCTTCCTCAAATCGCTAATTTCCCAACAAATCTTACTGTTGCGGAGTTAATCAAGATGATTAGTGACCTTAGGGGAAAGGCGGTCTCGCATGAAGGTCTTATCTCAAAATTTGCATTAGAAAGCCACCTTGACAAAAAACTTGGTCACCTCTCTGGGGGTACCCGGCAAAAAGTCAATATTCTGCTAACTTTTATGTTTGACAGCGACTTGATAATTCTGGACGAACCCACATCTGGCCTTGACCCCTATTCGCTCATTCAGCTGAAAGACAGTATCAAAAAAGAGAAGGATAAAGGGAAAACCATCCTTATCACTTCCCATATTATCAGTTTTGTGGAAGAAGTGGCTGACAAAATTGTCTTCATTTTAGATGGTAAAATCTACTTCAAAGGCACTATTGAAGAACTTAGAAAAAAGACAGGGCAAACCAATCTGGAACATGCCATTGCAAAAATCTTAACTCCAAAAAATGTTTAAAATCTTCAAATATATCTTTTCCGATTTGATACGTAGCAGGTGGAGTTATGTGTATTTTCTGTTCTATTTGGCATTGGGATTCGTGATGCTTTTCCTGAACAATGATGTCTCAAAGGCCATTATTACACTGATGAATATTATTGTAGTACTTACGCCCTTGGTCGGTACTGTTTTTGGTGTGATGCACTATTACGATTCCAAAGAATTTACAGAACTTCTGCTAGCTCAACCCATCAAACGCTCTACACTTTTTTTAGGGCAATACATAGGTTTATCACTCTCCCTTACACTGAGTTTAGTGTTGGGTCTAGGTATACCTTTCTTAGCATACGGCGTATTAGAATCTACTGCCATCTGGAATTTTAGCTCGCTACTCCTCATAGGAGCATTTCTAACTTTCATTTTTGTGGCCCTGGCTTATCTTATTGCACTTTCTAACGAAAACAAGATTAAAGGCTTTGGTTATGCCATCCTTCTTTGGTTGTTTTTGGCTGTAATTTATGATGGCATTTTTCTTATTACGCTTTTGGTTTTTGACGACTACCCTATTGACAAGTTTGCCTTAGTGGCTACGGTCTTTAACCCCATCGACCTTTCCAGAATTCTTATCTTACTAAAACTGGATATTTCCGCCTTATTTGGATACACGGGAGCAACTTTCAAAATGTTTTTAGGAACAAATTTAGGAATGCTGGCTTCCACTTTTATTCTAAGTTTATGGGTGGTTATTCCAGCTTGGTTTATTGTCCTAAAAGCAAAAAAGAAGGATTTTTAGTTAAAACATTCTGAGTCCATATTCTTCTATTTTTTAATCACAAGCGATTGAATAATTAAAATATTGACATTTATATTACCTTTAGTTTAGTAATACTAAATGAAGGCAATCATCAACATACTCTTTCAAAAAGCCCCTTATCTGGATTCTACCAGAAACAAGCTTTTCCATATTGGTTTTCTAACCGTATTTACTTCCATTTTTTTAAGCGTCTACTCCCCTTTTAACATGAGTGAATGGGGCGGTAATATATTTGAATATGTAATAATTGGCACTTTCGTATCATTCACCTCCCAATTCCTGTTAAGATACCTTCTTGGATTAAAACACTTAAGGCTGCACCAAATGATACTTTTGGCAGGTTTAGAATTTATTTCAATAACCATTTTACTCTACTTCATATATGGTGTAGAATACACAACTCTCGACCAAAAAATAGGAGAATTCTTAGTAACGCTAAAGTTCGTTTTTCTAATTTTGGCGGGACCTTATCTTTTGTCTGTCTGGTTCTTGGCCGGAAGGCAAAATACATTTTTATCCTATGAGCCTTCACTAAACAATTATATAGATAAGAGCCCTGCTTTGTTGAGTATAAAGTCAGACACAAACAAAGTACTTTTGGCCATACGATATGACCAAATAATCCTCCTCAAATCGTCTGGAAACTATGTGGACATTTATTATTTAAAAGGTGAAAAAGCCACGAAAGAATTAGTAAGAATTAGCTTAAAAGAATTGGAATCCATTATCAAAAACTCCAATATTCTCAGAATTCACAGATCCTATCTAGTGAACATACACATGATTTCTTCCTTCAAAAAAACAAGGAAAGGATATGAGCTCATCGTAAAACATATTTCCGATGAAACTGTACCTGTTTCCCTAGGCTATAAGGAAAGTTTTGAAGAAGCATTGGCATTAAAGCTGTCCCATTAGTCACAGTATAGCACCGTTTTGTAACAAAATCCTCAAAAAATTTAATCTTCGCTAATGTTACCGTTTAATTAGTGTTTCGAAAAGAAACGATGATTATTCAAATGAACAAGCGAAACATCCTATTAAAAGCAGGTATCGTGGGGCAATTATTGGCCTTTACCTTGTATTTTTTATGGCCGAATAATTCAACTGTTTTAGGTGAAATCCTTACCGAAAATCCTGAGGCTGGTTTTAAATTAAATGAGAATTGTCCTCCAGGATTTAAGCTCAACGAGCAAAACCAATGTATTTCACAAAATTTATACCTTCAATATGATTCTCCCAACAATAAAGGAGTGGGAGGGCTTCAAACCGGATTACCAGAATTAAGAGAAGGTTTTTCTCCGCAGGAAATAGATTTAGGTCGATTATTGTTTTTTGACCCCGTTCTTTCTGGTAATGGTACCATGTCCTGTGCCACTTGTCATCAGCCTAGCAAAGGCTTTAGTGATGGAATGGCTACGGGTATCGGTAATGAAAATCAAAAGCTACAAAGGGCTACGCCATCTCTTTGGAATGTAGGCTATTTAAGAACCCTATTTTGGGATGGTCGTTCAAGTTCCTTAGAGGATCAAATAGAGGATCCGCTATTTGCAAAAGATGAAATGAATAATACACCTGAAAATCTTTTGAAAACCATCAATGAGATCGAAAGCTACAAGATATTATTTGCTGATACTTTCCCACAAAAGGAAGGTGCGAAAATTGGGTTAAAAGAGATTTATACCGCGATAACGGCTTTTCAAAGTTCGTTGATTTCTTTAAATAGCAAATATGACCGATATGCACACGGCTATCACGATGCCCTAAGTAGTAATGAAAAAGAAGGCATGAACATTTTTAGGTCTTTTGTGGCTAGATGTGCAGAGTGCCATACGCCTCCTCTTTTCACCAATCAGGAGTTTGCCGTAATCGGCAGCCCAGAACCTAATGGTTTGGCACTAGATCCTGGTGCCCAAATACCTAAAAATGACAGTACATTAAGAGGTGCTTTTAAAGTCCCTAGCTTAAGGAATATTGAAAAAACAGCTCCATATATGCATTCGGGCAACTTTTCCACTTTGAGAGAAACCGTATCGTTTTATACACAAGGTCGTGGCCATGCCGTTCCCGAAGGCGAAAACCTCCTCATTCATTGGCATATTTGGGAACCTAATTTAAGCGATTACGAACTAGACCGACTTGTAGATTTTCTAAAAACTTTAACCGACGAATCTTTTTTACCAAAAATTCCAGTAAAGGTACCTTCTGGCCTAAAACCTTCTATTTAACATAAACTAATACAAAATGAAATCAACCTTATTCAAAATTATGGGCGGATTGGCCCTTTTAACACTTGGTGTATTTTTAGGTAAATCCTTCTTTTCTTATAGCGGCGAATCTGTTCCTGTGCCTATGGGCATGCAATACAGAAATGTCGGTCTTTCTGGAGAAGGGATAGAATTAACTCAAAACAAAACTTTTACCGGCAATATTATAGAAGTAAAAAAAGGAGGTTCTATTCAAAAAGCAGTGGAAAGAGCCATACCAGGAGATTTGATTAGAGTTTTTCCAGGAACTTATTCCGAGAATGTTTTTATTGACAAAGATGATATCAGCATGCAAGGCGTGGTAATTAATGGAGAATGGCCAACTTTGGATGGTAAGAAGAAAATAAATGATGCGTTTCTGTATTCCAGAAACGGTATTTTGATAGAAAATTTCAAAATCATCAATTACAAGGGAAATGGCATTATGGGGCAGGCAGGAAATAATTTTGTTATTAGAAATAACTGGATTATTGACACTGGGGTCTATGGCATTTTCCCTCAATATGGCAAGAATGGTCTTATTGAGCACAACGTCGTTAGCAAGATAGCGGATGCCGCCATTTACGTAGGTATGTGCGATAATGTAGACGTCCTGCATAATGAGGTTTTTGACAATGTCGCTGGCATTGAAATTGAAAATTCTAGGCATTGTTTGGTAGAAAACAATTATGCCCATAATAATACCGGTGGTATATTGGCTTTTGTAACACCAGGATTACCTATCAAGACCACTTTTGACGTGATCCTGAGAAACAATTTTGTGGTCAATAATAATCATGAGAATTTTGGAGCTCCAGGCTCTACGGTATCTGGAATTCCTAAGGGAACAGGTATTTTAATTATGGCCGCGGATGATGTTATCGTAGAAAACAACATTATTACTGGCAATAATAACACGGGAATTACGATTGTGGATTTAGCCACTGGTGCCCCTAAAGCAAATGACCCGAACTCAGAAGGCAACCCAGACCGTGTGGTAATTTTGGACAATATAATGTATGACAACGGTAACGACCCAATTGGAGAAATAAAAGCCGTTATGCTGACTAAAATGGACAGTAAAGGACCGGATATTTTCGCTTTTGGTGGTGGGGTTGGCAGTACTATAAGAGACAAAAACAAGTTCCGAACTTTCGGTATCACTAGCTACGGCATAGCCCAAATAACAGACACAAAGAACATACCGACCATGAGAACACCTGCTCCAGTGGCACCTCGTTCTGTATCAAAAGAAGAGTTAGGTGAGTTAACTTATTATGGCGTATGTGCTGGCTGCCATGCAGTGGGAACTAGATTGATTGGAGTACCAACGGAGTACATTCAAATGATACATAAAGGAAACCCTCAAGGTATAGTAGACTACATTAATAAACCTTTAAACCTTAGAGAAGATTATCCTGAAATGCCTCCACAAGATTACCTTTCTGAGGAAGCCAAAATGGCCGTTGCAGAATTTATCTTGGCCATTAAAATTGATGAAGGCTTTAAGAAAGAAGTTAAATAGTTGCACCTTATAAGGTTCAAGTGCTAGGCTCTTTTTGAGCTAGTTTATAAAATCCAGTTGACAAGCGTTGACTGGATTTTCTTTATAAATTCACCTAACACCATTTCAGAGCGGGACAATTTGCTGCATAAAAAAAACGACCGTCAAAATTGACAGTCGTTTTAAACCCTCTAGCTATACACTTTTTACAAACCTAAGTTTCCTCCAAGTACGCCAGTTAATTTAAGTGATAGAGAAAGGCTAGTTTCTGCACCAGCATTTACACCTACATTACTTAAATCCATGCTGCTATTAATATCCAAAAGCGTGCTTAAACCTAAGCCAGAATCACTTTGTTCAGGCTTATCACATTGAATCTCATAGTTACCTTCTGGCAAAAAAGATAATTTAAAAGTGCCATCGGCCTTTACAATTGCACTGGTTACGGCATTGGCGTATTTAATATTGCTGCTTCCTTGACCTTTAGTTTCGGTACTGGCATTAAACGATCCTTTCTTATAAACATACACTACCACATCAACCTTAGCTGCAGCTGCATTTTCAATCTTACCTTTGATTGCACCCGTCATCGCTTTGTTTTCTGCTCGTACTGCAGCGTTCAATTCATTATTAGACACAAATGAATAATCTCCTCCAGAAGATTTAACAGACTTTCTTAAATCAAAATCCATTATTATTTCTGTGTTGGCCTTTTCCGAAATTTTGAAATTGCTCGGTTTCATAGTAATTGAAGTCGCACTTTTGGATGCCAACTCCAACTTCTCTTTAGTACCATCTGTTTTTAAAACATAACAGCCAGGGCCAGTACCTGCTGCATCTTTTTCTGCATCAATAACCATTTCCAAGGTTGTATAAGAACCCGCTGCCACGTTACCTTCCCCTAAAGCTAAAGAGTTACCGTTTTGAAGCTCTAAAACGTTTACCGTCTTAGGCCCTTTAAAACCGCTAAAGGTTTTTCCATCCACCTTAATCTCCGTTACCGTTACAAAAGCAGCAGATACATCAGCCTGATCAATAGGTGCATCCGTAATACTAAAACTTAAGCTGCCTTGTGGTTCGTTTGGATCGTTGATGTCTCCTTTTGGTGATGACCCGTTGTCTTCACATGAAAACGCCAAAACAGACAACGCCAGAACACTTACTGCTACAATTTTACTTTGCTTTTTCATTTAATTTACTTTTAGTTTAACAATTTTTAGCGGAGTATCGTACATACTCTTCCGTTACATAGAAGAGACAGAAATAACTATTCCTTCATGAAAATCTTTAAACAACAGTATCAAATGGGAAAACCTTCCCCGTCTTGGGGAAAACTTATGCAGAATAAAGGGGTATTAAATCCTTACCGAAAGACTTGTTCTTATTGAAATAGGTGCACCTGGCGTGAAATGTATTTCGTCAACGGTGTTAGACTCACTCCTCAATCTTGATGTAGTAGCAAATTGAGTTTCATTCCAGGATTTATTAAAGAGATTTTGAATATTGAAACCCAACTTCCATTTTCTAAAACTATAATTCACGTTTGCATCTGTAATCCAATATCCATCTGCCGTAATGGAGTAATCCTCGTTTGCTGGCCTCTTACCTAAAATTCTCGTTTTTATTCCACCAGAGAAAACTTTCCAAGCTGTGAAAGCAAACCCTCCAGTATAGGTAAGGGCTGGTGCCAAAGGAATATAGTTTTCTCCCGATGGTTCATCCTTACTTCTGGCGTAAGAATATGTAATATCTGAATCAAAAAACACACTAGGCGTAAGTTGAGCCCTGAAACCAAAATCGGCTCCTAATCTATTCGTTTTGCCACTGGGCTCCACTATTCCCTCATCTCCTACATAAACAAACTCCTGTTCTAAATTAAGAGCCCATAATGTGACATTCAGAATGATTTTGCTATTGGGTTTTAAAACAGTTCCCAAATCTGCACCGTAAGACCTTGGTAAAACTTGATGATTATCCTTAAAAATGACAGCCCTACTATCATTGGAGTGGTAACCCGTTCCGGTTTTTAAGAAAAATTGGATGCTTTCATTCGGCTGAATTATAAAACTCAATTTTGGGCTTAATAAAAAGCTTTGTTGGGAATTCCCCATGCCATCGTCTGTAAGTTTATCATTATAGTTAAAATAGAAGTGATCCACTCTCAAACCTGGAATAACGCTTAACTTACCATAATTAAACACCGTATTCAGATTTAAATAAGAATTGGTTTCGTCTATATTTCCATAGTACACATAATCTAAAATAGTGGTTTTATTCTCGGTTCTTGTAAGCTGATTATCTCTAATGAAATCTGATCTTATACCTCCATTGGCGTTTAATATAAATCCTTTAAATTCTTTATTATAGGACGTCTCAAAACCGAATAAATTTCTATTCTCCGCCTGCTTTATTTGGTCTCCGTTAACTGGATTGTTGGCAAAAAATGTAAAATTAGAGAAGAGCATAAAGTCATAATTGGTATAAAAAACTCGCGACATCAAAGACGCTTTATTTCTCAAAGACTGATGATAGGTCACGGAGGCGTTTGCCCTGGATGTGTTTCCTCCCTCTGTATCGTCAATAGCACCAAATCTGGTTATAAGACCCGAATCTGCCGCTCTTTGAGGAATCTGTCCAGATGCATCCCATTTGCTGGTAAAATAAGACCCAGTCACTTCTAATTTTGCAGAGTTTGATATTTGATTATTCCATTTTCCCATCACATTAAACCTGTTAAAGTTTTGTGGAGACACAAATGGCCCGTCGCTATAAATATATTCAGACGCAATGTAGGCTTGACTTTTAGACGACTTATCTGCCACTAAATTAAACAATCCTAAAGCTCTCTTATGGTTAAAACTTCCATATTCCAAACTGACAGAGCTGTTATCAATCCTTTCTTTGGTTTTATAAGCTACGCTACCAGCAGTTGCAAAGTTACCTTGGTCTGCCTTATAGCTTCCTTTTGAAAACGCTATGCCCTCGATAGTCTCTGGAATAACAAAATGTAAGTCTGAATAACCTTGTCCGTGAGCATGGGAGACCATATTTACGGGCATGCCATCTACAGAAATATTAAGGTCAGTACCATGGTCAATATCAAAACCCCTTAGAAAAATTTGTTCTGCCTTACCTCCTCCAGCATGCTGACCAGTAAATAAACCAGGTACCATTCTCAATAAATCTTGAGAAGAATTGACTGGGTTAACTTGAAGGTTTACATCTGCAAAAATTTGCATCGCATCCATTTCTGGCTTTACCTCTACTCCAGCTAACGAAATGGCAGACGTTTTAAGCGTAATGTTTCTGACTGACGCCCCATTATAAGCTATAATATTGGGGGTGAACCCTATTATACTGAATGATATGCTATCTCCTAAAGCAATCTTATCAATACTGTATTTTCCATTAAAGTCTGTTTTGGAATACCTGTTTTGTCCCAATATACGAATAGAAACCTCTGGAATGGCGAAACCATCTTCGTCTAATACTTTACCTTCAAATTGCTGAGAAAAAATGGATGTACTGATAAAAAATAATACTAATGTTAATGTTTTTTTCATGGCTTTTTTTCTTACAACTTTCTAATAAGCTCGGCCATGTTTGGCCCTACTTCAAAATAACTTCCTTCCAATTCTGTTTTTAAAGCGGCCACATTTCCTTTGTCTCCCATGGCCTTATACACCTGTGCCAAATGGAATAAGCTTTTTGGCTCAAAGGTTTTATCCTTAACTTTTGAATTGGCAATAAGTAGTGCTTCAGACTTATTACCGTTTTGATAATTTGCGGAAGAAAGCAACTGGTAAGATTGAGGTGTTGGTCTATTTTTCACCTCTTTAATGGCTAACGCTAAGGCCCTTTCTGGCTTCTTTTCTAACATTGTCACTAAATATGCATTATACATGTCTCCATATTCTGGAGCAGAAACCTGGGCTACAAAATTAGCATTTAAGGCGGCTTCTCTTTCCGAATCTCCCCTGTATTTTGCGATTTCAGACATTAACAAATTGTAATCAGGTGCAACATGTTTCTTCTGAATGAAAGTTATAATTCGTTCTGCTTCTTCTAGATTTTTTTCATGAGAAAACGCAATCCAGGCAATACCTTTAAGTGCATAAACATAATGATTATCAATCTCTAAAGCCTTTAAATAATTATTGTAAGATTTTTCAATGGCTCCCACATGACCGTAAAAGTCTGCCATATTAGAATAAATCCAAAGTTTTAATTCTCTACTGTTTATTTCCTCTGCTTTAATACTGGCGAGCATTAACTGGTCAATAGCTCCTTTGGTGTCTCCCTTATGATCATACCATTTTGCCAACCTTATGAGGTAATCAAAATCCTCTTTCTCGCTCATCATTTTTAGAGCCTGCTCTGCTTTTTCATATTGACCTAATTCCATAGCCACATCAAAAAACATTTTTTGGGTAGCGTCCTTATTTTCACCTAAAGAATCTGCCAAGATTAGGCATTGATTTGCCTCTTGAAATCTATGTTGTGTTATTCTGGTTTTAGCCAGCGACCTTAAAACAGAGGCACTTGAAGTGGATCTCATTTCATTTACCTGGGCTAGCTGATCTGCTGCGGTGTTTAAGTAGTTTATCTCACCCGTTAAAGCGAATAATTGATTGTTCGCACCTGCCATTTTACTTAAAAAAGTGTTTTGGTTAGGAGCTTGGTCAAACTTATCTGACCAAAACTTTAATTCTCCTTTCTGAAAATCTAGTTCTTCGTTCTCTAAATTTTCGATAAGGTATCGATTGTAGTCTTCTGAGTTCGTGACGGTGTTTTTAGGAGCGTTACAAGCCAACGCAATAACACCAAGTAAGATTATATATAGCCGGTTCATAATCGTATGTGTTTGAGAGTTAAAAAATAGGGCAAGCACTTATGCTTGCCCATTAAAATTATCTTACCAAGGAGTGGCTAGATAAGGAAAAGAAGCACTAAAAGCTTTATCGTTAGCATCCACGTTGTCATTTGATAATGATGTATTCTCAGAGAAGTCTTCTCCTCCAAATATCAAAAGCAATTCAACTGTAATAACGTCGTCAGAAAGGTTTCTTCCTGTAAGTACGTTAGTACCATCATAAAAAGTAGTAGGTTTTGTAGTAGATACACTTAAAACATCCGTAGCTAAAACACTACCAAAAGTCGTTGCATCTAAACCCAATGCATTTTTATCTCCCGCGTTTGCATAAGCTGGGCTTAATCCTTTAAGACCTGCTGCAAAAGCTGAAGCATATTTGGCTCCCTGCTGAGAAGGTGGCGTTACGTTGAAATCATCTTTCATACTCGCCGGTACAAATACCGTGTTAATTGCTGGTCGTCCCATTTGGTCAGAAGTCTTATATGTACCGCTGAATTCTGGTCCTGTTGGATTCACCGTTCCCATGTCGTCGTCTTTATCGCAACTCGTTAGAGCGAAAGCTCCTACCAGAGCCATTCCCAATATATTTCTCACTAATTTTTTCATCTTAATCTAATGTTATTGTAATTGAATAATTATTTTCTTTTTGCTTCAACCCATGTGTTGATCGTACCAGTACCTCCTAAAACAGATTTTGGAAGTTCTACCACAAGAGAAAGCACGTTTGTACCTGCAAAAGTGTCGGTACCTTTAGCACTAAACCCTGTAGCAGTTCCGCCAATGATTTCAGTATACTTTCCGAAATCAAAGAAGAAAGGGTCGTCACGAGGACCGGCAAAAACAGTCATACCACTGGCTGTAGCAGTTTTAGCTGCAGTTCCATAAGGCGTAATGTCTACAGAAGCCATTGGTGCCGCTGTCATCACTGTACTCGTGGCTCCTGGAGCACTTGGTGCCACTGGACCGAAGAAATACATTTTTCCATCTCTTGGAATTGCCTGAATAACTAAGTCTTCCACATTGTCTCCGTTGTTGTCAATGTTAATCTCTACCAGCACATTCTCGTCGAAGGCGGCTGCAGAGGTAGCTGATGGACTTAATAAACCTTGAAGGTTAGCTACGAATACCATGTTAGCAGTGTTTTGCCCTTGGAATGCGTAGAAATCTGTAATGTCTGCAGTAGTTCCTTTTACTCCTGGAGCATCAATGTGGTCAGCAGCTACGATGCCGATTCCTACGGCAAGAAGAGCAACTACACCCCATATTTTTTTTGACTTTTTCATAATTCGTTTTTGTTTAAATTTTAAATTCCCCTTACGTACGTGTCGAGTTGAAAGTTTAGATCGATTATTTATTACATATTTTTAATCTATTTATATACAGCTAGTTACATAATACAATCATTTACAAAACGCGATGATACTATTCCAATGGAGAAGAAAGATCAATGCAAATCCATTAAGATAGCACGGAGTATTCGAAAAAATACAGGTAAAAATTCATGTGATAGAAGGAATATTTTAGCAGCTCCAGAGGAGCAAAACGTATGTGGCGAGGATGGAATAATTTTATCTGCAAATGCAGATTTATCTTTTTTCCTTATATCTAAAGTTAATTCGTTGAGTTGATTCGTATACCCTTTCAAAATCTCAATAATATCCCGTCTTTGATTGACTCTTCGTTTTACAGAAACAAGCGAAAATCTTTTTGAATGCGTTGAAAAAAAAATAGCCTTAAGAATTTCTCCTTAGGGCTATCTCCAATGACTTTTCCTGATCTCGTACAAATACTTCGGAATCATTAAGGCCTATTTATAGGGAAGTTATTTAGGATAACGTCGGAAAAAATATTCTCGCTTGTTCTCTCTGCGACCTCATAGAAATTTAAACCGAACATTTTTTGGACTAGAAACACCAAAAGCCCCGAAGGGCTATTTTGATGTTGGATAAACGATATCCGGCTACATTCTTTACACGTTTCCTATGACGTAAAGTTCTTCTAATGTTGGGCTTGGCACTCCACCCTCTTTTTCCAATGTAATGGCAAAGGCAGATGGTTTTCCACTGACAGACTTCATCGATAATAATTTACCCTGGAAATCTTTGTCAAGCATTCCCATATCTTCTGGACCATTTTCTCCTATTATCCAAAGCTGATATTGCTTACCGGCTTCTGGCACAGGGAGATTATTGACCATGAGTTCTACAGAGTTATCTTTCTGATTCCACATCACAGTTACTGCTGCGTCTGGTTTCCCTTCCGTACCGGCTAATTTAACAATCTTATTTTCTGGATTATTAAACT
The DNA here is from genome assembly GCF_055134445.1 of Arcticibacterium sp. NCBI lineage: Bacteria > Pseudomonadati > Bacteroidota > Cytophagia > Cytophagales > Leadbetterellaceae > Arcticibacterium > Arcticibacterium sp. The sequence goes on along the minus strand of NZ_JBSRVI010000143.1, from coordinate 15,367 downwards.
CTGCGAGAAGTAAGCTGCTGTTATTAAAAGACCCTTCAAGGGCTTCCACTCTTTGGCTCATTTCTGAAGATTCAAGTTTTAGCTGGTTATTTTGAGATAGCACCCACGCCGTGGTAGCTGCTAACAATACAGACGCTGCTAAAGCCATTTTACTCCATAATGGAATTATTTTTACTGTAGCTTCTTGCTCTTCTTGTACCGGAAGTAATTCTTCATCCTCTTCCGCAAAAGTCATCTGAGCGAAAATCTGATCCTTGAGAAAGGCAGGGGGCTGCTTCTCGTAGACCGCCATGTATTTTCCTAGTGAATGATTTAACACTTCTATTTCTTGTTTAATTTCGGGATAGGTCTGGGCTAGGCATTCTATACCTGCAGCCTCCTTTTCTGGAAGGTGTCCTAAAACGTACTCCTCCAGCATCCCTGATGATTCTATAAATTCTTTAATGTTCATGCTGCATAGTAGAGTTTAAGGTCCTGTAAAGCTGTCCTAATTCTAGATTTAGCTGTACCCAATGGTATGTCTAGTTTCTCGGCGGCCTCTTGCTGAGTATAACCCTGCAAGTAAACCAAATCTAACAAAATCTTACGCTCTGGTTTAAGTTTGTCAACGATGCTACGCAAATCCAGTGTATTCACTGAAATTTCCTCTTGATTACTTTTATCAATTACGCCCACTTCTCCGTCAATATCCACATGATATTTGTTCTTCTCTTTTCTATAAAGATCTATTGACGCATTACGTGCGATGTTCATCATCCAGGTGTATAACTTGGCCTTTGACGGCTCGTAGTCACCTATTTTTTTCCATATTTTCAGAAAAACGTCTTGTAATAAATCTGCCGCTTTGTCTTCGTCCGGAATTATCCTTGAGATCACCCCAAACAGGGCAGAGGAATAATTGTCGTACAGGTAGTCAAATGCCTGTCGCTGATTCTTTTTAAGTGAAATTACAAGCTCATCCTCTGAATATCTGATTGTTTTTGTAGCCAAAATATATTCAGTTAAGAGTTTTAAGTATTATATAAATGTAATTAATTAACTCCCAGCTTATCGTATCACAGGGAGTTTTCCTGTCAAATTTAGCTAGGCATTAATACCTTATCTATAGAGTGTATCACGCCATTGCTCTGATAAACATCATAAACATTGATATTGGCCGCCCCACCTTTTTCGTCCAGAATCATGATATTATGCATACCATTCATTTTAAACGTTAGCATGCCACCAGAAAGCGTTTTGAGTGTCGCTACTCCTTTCCCCTTCTTAATCATTTTCATAAGTTCGTCGGCATCAATTTTACCTGACACTACATGATAGGTTAAAACAGAAGTCAGCATATCCTTACTTTCTGGTTTAAGAAGGGTGGCAACCGTACCTTTTGGTAAAGCATCAAATGCCGAGTTAACAGGAGCAAAAACCGTCAAAGGACCGTCGCCCATTAAGGCGTCTACCAGACCAGCAGCCTTAACTGCCGCCACTAGTGTAGTATGGTCATTAGAATTTACAGCGTTCTCTACAATGTTCTTTTTCGGATACATAGCCTCTCCTCCAACCATCACAGCCTGAGCATTGACCATTGTACTTGCGGCCATTCCAGCTAAAATAAACGCTAAAGTTTTAATTTGCTTTTTCATAATTTGTGTTATTTCATAATTTGTATGCTGCATGTACGCCATTAGATTTCTTTTGGATGGATTAGTTCAAAAAAATCTTTTTCTGATGCGTATACCCCCGATGAACATATTAAACCCGGTTTATACATTGGAGAATCGTAATGAGCAGTTAAAGTGGAATTAATCAGACATTTAAGCGAGATTAGCATAGCGTTTACCCTGAGCTTTTTGTCGAAGGGTTCTGGTGAATGAGTTTAAATGGGTTTACGAACTGATTTGAAGCAATTTAGCTACAGTCCCGATAAAATCGGGAGATTTTCTAATGCATAAAGCGGGTTAAAAAACCCATATTGCTAAGGCTAGACGCCCATTTAGCGAAAGCGTCTTTTGTTTGTGATTTTAAATCAATTCTTGATGTAATTGAAATACTGAAGTATCGGTAGGAATTAAAAAGCAAACCTTAGGCAGATCAGATAAAGCCAATATATGAAGTGGGCAGCCTAATTGGGAGGATTAGACAGAACGGTCAAATAAATGAAAGAATCCAGCAACAATCAAATGGAATTTAATTATAACGGGATTCGATTCATGACGTGGCTTTCAAACTTGACATTCAAATAGCGTTAAGTCAATGGTTTTTGAACAAGCACTTATTGAATAATACGCAAATCAGTATTTACGAATACGCAAAATATTTAGTTACTAGTATTTCATTTATTTCTATAATTCTAGACTGTACATCATCTAGGTATTCTGATTCCTTGCCTTCGATATCGTCCATATGATAGTAGAAGAGCTCATTTCTAAGGTTTCTTGCGATTAGCTTAACTGAATTTGCTTTTCCTTTTTGATCTAAAGACAAATCGCTGATGCGTTCTTTAAATTCAAATAGACAAAACGCCAACGAACGAGGAAACTTCTCATTAAAAATCAGGAATTCTAAGGCTCTTCTTTTCTTTACGGGCTTTTTATAATACTTCCTGTTCATGTCAAAAGCTTCTAAGCTTTTAAGAAGATTACCAAACTCATTGTCAATCATCCTAGGGTCTTGACCTTCTAAGGCCTTTTCATCCGCTAATTTAAGTTGGCTAATTCTAGTTATTTGAAAGCTCCTTTCTAAAAGAATTCCGATTTTCAAAATAGACCAACCTTGGTCATGAATAAGCGTACTGTCTACTCTTGCTTTACACAATTGCACCAAATCAAGAACCTTGAGCATAAAATCACTCATGCTGGTTTTAAGGTAGGTTTCCTGGTCAAATGTCCTGACAAAATGATATAGGTTATTCACCGCCTCCCAAAGCTCAGAGCTTATAAAATCTTGTGTTCCTCTACAGTTTTCTCTGAGCAGATTAGCACATGAAATGATAGACGATGGATTTTCTAAATCAAAGGCCACGTTTGACAGCACTGCGTCAACATCCAGATCTTCTTCTGTTATCAGGTTTCCTGCCATAGAATTTATATTTCTAAGCACAAACTGTGAACCCGTTTCTAAAGGTCCGTCCAGACTGGCAAAATAATTTACCGGTACAAAACGAGCAATATGCTCCATTCTTTCTAGGTTTCTTCCAGCCCAGTATAAATTGTTCGCTATTCTTGAAAGCATATAAGTTTAATTAACTACCCAGGTATCTTTAGCACCACCACCCTGAGAAGAGTTTACAATAAGGTTTCCTTTTTTTAAAGCTACTCGCGTTAGCCCACCAGGTAAAACGTAAGTTTGGCTAGCTCCCTGCAAGCAAAAAGTCCGCAGATCCAAATACCTAGGTTCAAAGGTTTTGGTGTCTTCCATAAAAGTAGGAGCCATAGAAAGACTCATAATGGGCTGGGCAATATACTTTCTTCTATTTCCTGTAATGGTTTTCCTTACCTCCTCTATTTCCGCTTCGGTCAAAGTGTTTCCTATGGAAATTCCATATCCACCAGACTCATCTACAGGCTTTATAACAAGGTTATGAATATTTTCACATACAAATTTAAAGTCTTCTTCTATTTCACACCTGTAGGTGGGTACATTATTAAGTTTTGCTTCTTCTCCTAAATAAAACTTGATAATTTCAGGCATGTAAATATAAACAGCCTTATCGTCGGCGACTCCCGTCCCCGGTGCATTCACAAGATTTACATTACCCGCTTTATAGGCACGCATTATACCTGGAATACCCAAAGCAGAATCTTTCCTAAAAACTTCTGGATCCAAAAAGGCATCATCTATTCTTCTATAGATCACATGTACCTTAGCCGCTCCATTAATGGTTCTAGTATAAACACAGTCATTTTCTACATACAAGTCTCTTCCTTCTACCAACTCTATACCCATAGACTGTGCCAGCCATGCGTGTTCGTAATATGCAGAATTATAAACACCGGGTGTTAAAACTACGCAACGGGGCTCACAATCTATATTTTCCGGAGCAACAGACTGAAGCATATCCAAAAGATTAGAAGGATAGTCGTTTATCTGTCTCGTTTTATTTGCAATAAATAACTGTGGGAAAGTTTCTTTTAATGTGGTTCTGTTGGCATAAACATAACTTACCCCAGATGGACACCGAACATTATCTTCAAGAACATAATACTCCCCATCTTTATGTCTAATAACATCACTGCCACTGATATGGTTATAGATTCCTCCAGGTGGCACAAAACCTTTCATCACATCAAGAAAATTCTCAGAACTCTCAATCAGATCCCTAGGCACAATATTCTCTTTAAAAATCTCTTGCCCGTTATATATATCCTTTAAAAATAAGTTTATTGCCTTATTTCTCTGAACAATTCCCGCTTCCAGCTTGTCCCACTTAGACGCCGTAATTAATCTAGGAATCAGATCAAAAGGGAAAATCCTTTCGGTGGACTGCATTGTTTCAGAGTAAACGGCAAAAGTAATTCCCTTATTAAAGAAGATGTCTCTTGCTTCCTTGGCCAATTTCTCAAAACTGGCAGTGTCATAATTATCAAAATGTTTTGATAATATTTCATAATGTTTTCTAACCGTCCCATCGGCATCAAACATCTCATCGTACACGTCTCCGTTAGGTATGTAAGAGTTAATCATATCTTTAAGCTTCAATTTATTCCGTTATCTTGTACTCCAACGGGCATTTATATATAATATATGTACATAAATGAATTATAGATTTTGTAATTTAGCAAAAACGCCAACGATTATTTCGAATCTTAGGAAATAAAAACAAACAAAGTGCAAGAAATTCAGAAAGTAGTCCATTTTCTTACAATTACATTAAAAAAACAAAGCTAAATGACGCAGCAAGCTCTCTGATTCTCCAATTTACAATCTAAGAATATCACCAAAGCTATTGTGATGCCGAATTTTAAACAATCTTTGTATAGTTCTATCATTTTCTTGTGTTTATAGCACTTTTTATTTTAAACAATGCTCGTTAAAGCAAATAAAATATCATATTCATAAATCAATAAAGTACAATATATGTCCATAAGAGTCGCAATTCGCCATCAGATGCATTATGATTATGATAAATTCATCAATGTTTCACCTCAGGTCATAAGATTGAAACCTGCGGTACATTCTAGAACACCCATTCACTCCTATTCCTTAAAGATATCTCCAGAAAATCATTTTATCAATTGGCAACAAGATCCTTTTGGAAATTTTCAAGCTAGGGTTGTCTTTCCAGAAAAAATCAAAAATCTATATGTCGATGTAGAAGTTATTGCGGATTTAATAGTTCTGAATCCTTTCGATTTCTTTGTAGACGAATATGCGGAGAAATTCCCTTTTAAATACGACGATCAAATAAAAAAAGAGTTAAGTCCTTACTTTGAAATTAGTGAAGAAGGTGAACTTTTAAAAGATTTCTTACAAACTCAAGTCCCTAAAGAGGACATGCAGATTGTAGACTTCTTAGTTGCCATAAATCAAGCCCTATTTAGAAAGGTAAACTATACCATTAGATTAGAGCCAGGTATTCAATCCTGCGAACAGACCCTCGGTATGGCTTTAGGCTCTTGCCGAGACAGTGCATGGGTCTTAGTTCAAATTTTCCGCCATTTAGGCTTGGCTGCAAGATTTGTTTCGGGCTATCTCGTTCAGCTAACCGCTGACGAAAAGTCGCTAGATGGCCCTTCTGGGCCTGAGGCCGACTTTACAGATCTTCATGCTTGGGCAGAAGTTTTTATTCCTGGAGCGGGCTGGATTGGCCTAGATGCCACTTCTGGACTATTTGCAGGAGAAGGACATATTCCGCTATCCTGTACGCCATCTCCTGGAAGTGCGGCACCTATCACTGGTTTATTAGATGCTTGTGAAACAACCTTTAATTTCAAGAATGAGGTCATAAGAATTCATGAAGAACCTAGGGTAACTAAGCCTTATACCGATAATCAATGGCAAGACATCCTAAATCTGGGGGATAAAGTAGACCAAGATTTAGAAGCCATGGACGTGAGACTCACCATGGGTGGAGAACCCACTTTTGTATCTATTGATGATATGGAAGCGGCCGAATGGAATATTTCAGCAGATGGTTCTCATAAAAGAAAATTAGCACAAGAACTCACAAAACGTATCAGAGGAAGTTTTGCTCCAAATGGAATGCTTCATTATGGTCAGGGGAAACTATACCCAGGAGAATCTTTGCCAAGATGGCAATATGGATGTTTTTGGAGAAAAGACGGCTTACCTATCTGGGGCAATTCAGAATTAATAGCATCACCCAATAAAGAAGGAAAAAATACCACCGCGGATGCCTTAAGTTTTTTTCAAAAATTGAGCACTTTATTAAAGCTAGAAGAAAATGCCATTCTACCATCTTATGAAGACGCCTTTTACTTTGCTTGGGAGGAAGATAAACTTCCGCTCGATAAAGACCCTTTGAAGTTAAACTTAAAAGATAGCGTTGAAAGAAGAACCTTAACCGAGAACCTTAATAAAGGCTTAGGAAATACCACTGGATACGTATTACCTCTTAGATTTAACAGAAAAGAATCTTCTTGGGAAAGTTGCAAATGGCCTTTCAGAAAGAAAAACCTCTTTTTAGTTCCTGGAAATTCTGCTCTCGGTTTCAGATTACCGCTAAACTCTCTTCCTGAAGCCATTATGGAAGATGAAACTTTTCCTCGCGACCCATTTGCTCCGCTACCGCATTTAGAAGATTACGAAGCCAAGCTAAAGTCTAATACTGCCAGTACCAAAAAGACCCGTGAAGATATTTGTTTTAAAACGGCCTTATGTATTGAGGTAAGAGAAGGGCGTATTCATATCTTCTTACCACCTCAGGATCTTCTTGAGCATTATTTGGAATTGGTAGCGGCCATACACTTAGTGGCTAATGAACTTAATACTCCCGTTATTTTAGAAGGCTACGAGCCCTCCAGCGAAGGCAAACTCCATAAATTAATGGTTACGCCAGACCCAGGAGTTATTGAAGTGAATACACACCCATCTTCTTCTTGGAGAGAGCTAGTAAACACTACGCTTAACCTTTATGAGCAAGCTAAGCTTTCGCGATTAGGTACAGAGAAGTTCATGATTGATGGAAGACACACCGGAACAGGTGGCGGAAACCATATTACAATAGGTGGCATTACGCCAAAAGATAGCCCATTACTTAGAAGACCTAAATTGCTTCAAAGTTTAATTACCTACTGGCAGCATCATCCCTCTTTATCTTATCTTTTTAGCGGACCCTTTATTGGACCTACTTCTCAAGCTCCAAGAGTAGATGAAGGGAGAGACGATGTACTCTACGAACTAGAAATTGCTTTTAGTCAGGTACCTAAAGAAGAGAACCCTCCTCTTTGGATTGCAGACAGGCTATTTAGAAATTTATTGATAGATGTAACAGGAAACACCCACAGGGCAGAATTCTGTATTGACAAGCTTTACTCTCCATATGGCACTGCCGGCAGACAAGGTATTTTAGAGTTTAGAGGGTTTGATATGCCTCCTCACGCACAAATGAGTTTGGCACAAAATCTACTTATAAGAACACTCATAGCACGTTTTTGGAAGAAACCTTACGAAAAAAGATTAGTAAGATGGGGGACAGAACTGCATGATAAATTTATGCTAGAGCATTATGTAAGGCAAGACCTTTATGATGTGGTTTCCGAAATCCAAGAAGCTGGTTATAATTTTGACCGATCTTGGTTTGACGCCTTCATCGAATTCAGGTTTCCGGTATTAGGAAAGGCTCAATACGGTGATATTTCTCTAGAACTAAGATGGGCCATAGAGCCATGGAATGTTCTTGGTGAAGAAGTAACCTCTCAGGGAACAGCAAGATACGTGGATTCATCGGTGGAGCGTGTACAAATAAAAGTAAACGGCTGGAACTCTGACAGATACATACTGGCGTGCAATGACACCAAAATACCACTAAGAGCCACTAATCTTAAAGGGCAGTTTGTAGCTGGTGTTCGCTATAAAGCTTGGGCTCCCCCATCTGCTTTACATCCAACCATTGGCGTAGACACGCCTCTAACATTTGATATTGTGGATACTTGGAATAATAAATCTATTGGTGGCTTTACGTACCATGTGGCTCATCCTGGTGGACGAAACTATGATACCTTACCGGTAAACAGTATGGAAGCGGAGGCTAGAAGACATACCAGGTTCTACAGCGAAGGCCATACGCAGGGTTCTGTAAAAACCGTTCAGGAATATACCGCTGTAGGTAGATTCTTTGAAGAGAAACACGATACAAGAACCGTTAATATACCAATAGAAGAAAGTATTGGTAACCTTTCTACTACCTTGGATTTGAGGAAAAGGGGTTGATTAAATCAACCCTTATCGAATAAAGGAGATTTTAAAAATATGTAGGCTTACTAAATTCTGTAAGTCTACATAATAGATGGCCATTTTTATTCCGACTACCTTACATCTATTTTTTACAGTTGAATGCTATTTATAAAGGAGCGAGAAAAGCCTACAAATATTTGATAACACAACTAGGAAAACCTTCCTATTTTATATGAAAAATATTAGATATATCAAAACAGAATGTTTTAGCCCCATGACTTTATTATACTTCCGTCAACAGTCCCTAAGTCTTACTTCATAGCACTACTCTTATTCAATTTCACCTCAACTGTAAAATGTTCCGAAGTTGGATTTGGGAAAAGTTGTAAATCTATTTTATCTGAGTATAAAATAGGCTCAATGCCTATAGTTTAATTACTGTTAGAGTTTACCGTTTCATTCCCAGAAGTAATTACAACTGTATAATTTACTAACTCTTTCGCTTCATAATTTGTACCTGTAGCGGCCGAAATGTTATCTCCATCCTTTTGATAATGATTAGAATATGCTACCCAATATTTGTATTTAAAATTTCACTCATTAGGGAATTTACAGTAGTTGTAACGATTATATGCGATAGTGGTCGAAAGAAAGGTATCTAGAATTTCTTTTTAAAAATTCACATACATAAGGTTAATCTAAGCTTCATTTAAGAGCATCTCTTATCAAAAAAAATCCTAATGCCTGTAATTCTTTACGAATAACCCATTCTGTCACGAAGCAATTATTTGATTTAGAATGCATTACAAGTTTTCACAACCCCATTTTGAAATGCATTAGTTAATCACATCCCCCCATTTCTGCCTGAAATACTGTTCCATTTTCCGCTACAAAACCAGGGCTTAACTGAATGTTTTTGGCTTGATAAATAACTTTTGCAGAACCTGTTATGAAATTATTGGCCATAATTGTCCCTGTCGATTGGTTTGCTTGTTTTAATACATTACCAGTACTGAAATTATCAATAGTATTCAGATTTGATAAACTTAATGATGTAGCACAGCTATTCACTACAATACTAACTCGATTTGAACTGAGGCTACTGCACCCATTATTTGACTGACAATAAGCCCAATAATCAATGGTCTTTTTGGGGCTGACAATATTCGGACTACCTATTAAACCATAATTCCATTTTATATCATTAACTGTACTACATCCCGTTCCACTTATCGTTGCGGTTTGACCTAATTCAATCGAGTTTGGATTACCAAAAACAGCAGGTGGCACTGGTTTGGGATTAACAGTTATGCTAATAGTAGAAGTAGCTGGAATTGGAACGGAATTACAATTAGCATATAAGTCGGCGGTTATGGTATACTGACCCGCCATGCTAGCATTTGAATTGAACCGATAGACCGAGCTACTCGAACTGCCGGGGTCATTGAAAGAATAATAATATTTAAAACTATTTGGCCCTTCTATCTTATAATTTTTAATAGCCCCACCGTTATTTACTCCTATGTTAATACTCAAACTACTTTTTTCGCATGTTAACCCTGAATATAAAGATAAGCTTGGTTGTGGTGGATTTGAAATAACATTTACATACACTGTAGAAGTATATGTACCTATACAATTACCACTACTAATTATCGCCGTGGCTGTATATGTGCCTGAGCTTTGAATGTTCGGGATTGTAGTAGAAGTTTGACTAGTATTTGGATTTGAAGAGCTAGAAAAACCATTAGGGCCTGTCCAACTTAGATTCTGAATGTTACCTGTTGATTGGGTGTATAATTGTACATTTTGTCCTAGACAAATTGTACTTGACCCACTCACAAATGAACTAAATGAACAAGCATTGCCAACACAACTAGGGTTCAATACAAGACTAACTGTGGAAGTATATGCTTCTAAGCAATTGGGCGTAGTAATAGAAACCGAATATATTCCAGCAAGATTAGAAGAGGCCGAATTAGTTATTAAAGGATTATTTAAATTACTTATAAACGCATTCGGCCCTGTCCAATTATATGTCAAATTGCTGTTGGAAGAAATATTAGGTAAATACAAATTTTGACCTTCACAAAAACTACTCACAGTTGGAGTATAAAGACTTGGTTTTGAATTTGGCAAGACAGTGATGTAGCTTGTATAGGTACCTGTACATCCTCCAGAGAAGGTATTAACTAGTGTATAAACTCCTCCATCGGCATATTTAATCTTTGGGCTTTGTAATGAACTGTTAAAGGAATTTGGTCCAGTCCAGTTGTATGTGGCAATAGTATTTCCAAGTGTTGAGTGACTTGCATTTATTGTAGTAGAATCATCTGTACAACCATAACCATTATAGTATTGAGATGAAGAAGGATTTGGGTCTGTACTTACATTAACCGCAACTTTCGAGGTATAAGTACCTGTGCAGCCATTAGTTAATGTAACAGACAAAGTATAAAAACCAGAAGCTGCAGTGGTCAAATTTGATAATACAGGATTCCGGCTTGTGGAACTGAAAGCATTTGGTCCCGACCAACTGAAAGAAGCAATGGTTGGATAGGAGGGCAAAGTATTATCACTTTCATTAATTCTAGCTAACAATTGGTTACTGGCTGTTGGGCAGAGAAAACTTTGAGACGAATTTCCGGCTGAAATACTAGGTGGACCTACTAAAATACTTGTGGCAGCAGTACTAGTTCCACATGTTCCATAGTTGGCAGTTATAGTATATACTCCGCCTGAAGTTGAAGAAAGCGTTAAATTAGGATTTTGATTTGTTGATGTAAAACCTCCAGGCCCACTCCATTGGTAAGTAGCGACGATATTTCTATAAGGATTAAAACTTAAACTGCCTGTTGTTCCTGGGCAATTGTAATCATTTCTAAAACTTGAAGATATGTAACTTGACGGTGGCCCCAATATGATGCTGGTTGTTGCTGTACTTGTACCACAAGCACCAAAGTTTGCTGTCACAGTGTAAGTTCCTGCTGAATTTGCATTTAGAGTTAAATTTGGATTATACCCGCTCCCGCTATAGCCATTTGGGCCGCTCCAAGAATAGGTAGGAGATAAATTTCCATAATAACTTACATAAAGGTTTCCAGTTTCGCCAGGACAATTACCATAAATGATATTTGAATTAAAACTATTACTTGCACTTACACTAGGTGCCCCAACAGAAATTTCTACGGAGTCTTTTGCAATAAAACAATTATTTCCAAAAGTGGCTTGAACTTTATATTTACCCGCATGTATTTGTGTAATATTATTAATTACAGGATCTTCCAGAGTGCTGGTAAAATTATTTGGGCCAGTCCATTGGAATGCTGGAATTACGCCACCGCCATTGGAGGTCGTATTTATTGTTAGGTTAGTACCTTCACATACTTTTATTGCAGAACTATTAATAACAACATATGGATTATTAACACTAACACTTGCAGTGCCCGTAACGGTTGCACTGCACTGGGCAATTGCCGCAGATAATGTATATATGCCAGAGTTTGAACTAACCAAATTCGTAATTATTGGATCCTTCTGAGTACTTGTAAATCCATTTGGGCCTATCCATGAATAACTAATTGTTGGATTTGCCGATGTGTAGATTGTAGACGAGAGCGATGTGTTTCCGCATAAGTATCCCGAATTTCCATACACATATTTATCTACATTTTCATTTATGGCAACCGAAACAGTGGAGCTAGCCGTGGTACTACATCCAAAATTTATGACTAATGTATAAATACCGTTATTGTGAGTTGTAGTAAATGGAATGACGGGATTTGACAAGGCACTTGTAAACCCATTTGGGCCTGTCCAGCTGTATGTTTTATTTGTACTACTTGTAGAAGAAGAGCTAAAATATATGTTACCACATTTGTATGGAGTCCCAGTACTAATGGTATTTATAGACGGTGTAGGTACCAAGACATTCACTGTTTTCGATTTTGATTCACACCCAAAGTTCACGACTACACTGTAAACGCCATTTATCGAGCTGTTACTAGTACTGCTGATTGTAGGACTAGCTATATTGCTAGCAAACCCATTTGGACCCGACCACGAATATGAATTTGAATTGTTATATGAACTACTATTGTTGCTAATATAGGTTAAGCCACAGAATGTTGAATACGGTTGTAAAGAAATTACATTAGAATCAATATGTTGAGTTGGGGTACTAATTTCACAGCCGTTATAAGTGACTTTGGAAAAATAGGTACCAGTATCTGGTAATGTTATACTATTACTAGTTTGGTTTGCAATCTGAACATTGTTTTTAAACCACTTAAACGAATATCCATTACCTGAAGGGTAAGCGTACATGGTATTACATTTATAATTCCCACCTGACAAATAAGGGCTAAAACTATTTGAAATATTAAGTTGAGTGCTTGTTTTTGAACAAGAAGCCAATGCATCATTAATTTTCACTTTATATGCTCCTGCTTCTGCAGCAGCATAAGTAGCTTGATTGGCATTATTAATTAAATTATTATTTAAATACCATTCATAGCTCACGTTACTACTGGGACTGGCTGTAGCTGTAAGGAGTAAGTTAGTGCCTGGGCAAAGGGAATTAGCTGAGCTAGTTAAATTTAAAGTATTCGAACAAGTCGGTGTTGCCTGAAAACGTATCATCTCATTTGAGATCGATAAGTTACTATTTCCATTTAATGTACTTTCAGTCAGGTAATCTGTAAGATTATTAGCTTGGATTCCAATTGTTCTAGAATAGCCAGACGAAATATCAAGTATGTGCAATTCAATTTTACCGGTTGAACCTTCATACAATTGAATTTGGGCAGAGGTTAAATTGCCAGAATTAGAATAATGCTGGACATTTTTAAAATTTATTACCAATATACGATTTGGAGCTATTCCTGTAGTAAAGTAATTAATAGTCGGGGTTCCTCTACCACAATGTAAATCGGAATTAGCAAAACAAATTGAGTTGTAGAGTGAACTATTTGGAATTGAGGTTCTTCCCTTACTAGCAGGACCAAATGATAAAAGCCCGTTTGCACCTAAATAAAATTGCGTGTAGCTAATTCCATAAAAGTTAAAATCAAAACCAATGGGCAGAGCACTTGTAACATTATCATCTCCTAATGCAGTGATAGCCGTTCCTATACCAGCTATTTCAGCAATGGGAAGATTCCTTGTTAGCGTGTATGTTTGAGCAGATATATTTATACTAACAAGCATTACAATTAATAAAAGCAGTTCTTTTTTCATGGGTTAATTTCTAATTTAAACATCTCTTTTAAAGCCTTGCTATTCTTATAATGACCTTGAAATCAAAGGGGATATGTTTTAGTCTGAATCATGATGATGACATTTGATTTAATCATCTTGTTAAATTTTGTGTGGATATAGTGCTTTTTTAAATTCATTTAAAAAAAATTCCTTTTTCTTAATTCTGACTTTAACTAAATCACCTCAAAGAAAGAGTAATCTAAGCTCCATATATGAGCATATCTAATCAAAAAAAAAGCTCCAAATGTCTAAAATTCTTTACGAATAACCCATTCTGCGATACGAAGCAATTGTTTGATATAGAATAGATTAAATCCACTATTTTTGTTCTATAGCTATCAAAAACTATTGCTAAAACTTAGCCCTAAATATCACTTCCTATTCATTACCCTTTTTGTTTTCGTAAGGGTTAATCTCTATGCCCAATTTTCTCCTATTCAGCAAGAGAAAAAAACATATTACGATAGTGTTTATGCCGAAGCACAAAAAACGGGGGATACCAAACTTTTGGCGGAAGCGTATTACTTATATGGTAAATTCTGGGCATTTGAAAAGCAGCTGGCAAGAGCACAGCGGTTTTATCTTAAATCATTAGCCATTTTAGAGCCTCAAGGTCCTTCATACGATTTAGGTCGCATTTACCTAAGGCTATCTGAAATTCATATCGGATTGCTCAATAGAGCTGAGAGTATAAAATACACTAGAAAAGCTCTTGAAATTTTTGAAGAAATACATTCCGAAAAAGGCATAGACATTGCTCTTGGATCTTTAGCAGGAATTCTGGGTGCAGAATGGGGGATTTTTGATTCTCGAGGTACTGAAAAATCAAGTCAAATAGACAGCTCACTTTATGCCTTTTATCAACTTGAAAAAAAAGCGACAGCTAGAAATAACTTCAAACTCTTAGCCCCTATACATATTGCAATTGGCGAATTACTTGAAATACAAGGCAAAAAAGAAGCCATTAGATACTTAGAATCTGGAGTTAAGTTATTCAAAAGCGACTCTATTTCAATTGCCTCATCTGTTTCAATACTTAGCCTTGCAAACGGATACTCCACGTTCGGATATCCTAAAAAAGCTTTAGCCTTAATTAGCAAGGCTGATTCAGATTACCATGAGGTTTTCTTTCCCAACACTACTTTTGAAATATATCTAGCGAAGGCTAAGGTAGCCTACAACTTAGGTATTGGTGACACAAACACGGCATACGAAAACCATAAACTGCTGTTTAACATTGAGAAAAAACTAATATTACAAGATAGAGAAGCCGCTTTAACAAATTTAGAGTTGGCTTATGAAGACGAAAAGAAAACCGCTCAAATCTCTAAACAGGAGGGTTTAATTTACAGTCAAAGAAATATCATTGTTGCAAGTCTTTCATTTACTATAGTAGCCATACTTATTGGTACTATGCTTTATAAATTAAATAAAAAAAATAAAAAACTCTACATACAAAACCAACTCCTTTTGAAGGAACAAAACCACCGAGTTAAAAACAACCTTCAGGTCTTATCAAGCTTACTGAAACTACAAAGCCGTCGAGTGGTTGACGAAACAGCTAAATCACAATTAAAAGAAAGCCAATTAAGAATTCAAACTATAGCCTTACTACATGAACAGCTTCATAAATCCGATTCAATTAAAGACATCTCACTCACAGAATATTTACAGGATCTAATAAGTGGCATCTTATTCAATTTCAATTTAGAGTCTAAAGTAAAAGCAACACTAAAAATTGTAGACCTTAATTTAAGTTCGG
>NZ_JBSRVI010000142.1:0-6473 GCF_055134445.1 Arcticibacterium sp. | reverse complement strand
CTTATGACAAAAGTGCTGCCATTGGACCATGTATTTACGTCCCATCAAGCCCTATTGATCCTAGTACAGAAATCAAACTAGAGATTTTTAGAGACGGGAAAATTGTTTTTAGCCAAAGTATTGAAATAAATCAAATGAAAAGAACTCATTCTGATTTGGTAAAATACCTTTACACTGAATGCACTTTCATGAATGGGTGCTTCTTAATGACCGGTACTGGAATAATCCCAGAGGATGAATTTTCTCTTCGAGTGAACGATAAAGTGGAGATAAGCATTGAAAACATAGGTACATTATCCAACACCGTAGAAACTAAATAACATGAGTATTCAAGGACAGAACATTATTGGCTTCGGCACTTCTTCTGACGGGACAGTAGCCCTTCAGGCTGTTAATCCAGCTTCTGGAGAGAATTTAGGCCCTCTTTTTTATAATGCCACTTTTGAAGAACTAGACACCGCTGCAGATTTAGCTCAAGAAGCTTTTGCGGTTTATAGAAAGAAAAGTGGAAAAGAAAAAGCAGCATTCCTAAAAAAAATAGCAGACGAAATAGAGGCCTTAGGAGATGAATTAACAGATAGATATACTGCCGAAACGGCACTTCCCACTGGAAGAGCACAAGGAGAGCGAGGAAGAACCTGTGGACAACTACGTTTGTTTGCATCATTATTGGAAGAGGGCTCTTGGTTGAATGCCAAAATTGACCTAGCCATACCACACAGACAACCATTACCTAGAGTAGATTTAAGATCTATGGAAAGGCCCTTAGGTCCAGTGGCCGTATTTGGTGCCAGCAATTTCCCTTTAGCATTTTCAGTAGCTGGTGGAGATACCGCTTCTGCATTAGCCGCTGGCTGTCCAGTAATTTTTAAAGCACATCCTGCTCATTTAGGTACGTCCGAGTTGGTCGGAAAAGCGATACAAAAAGCCGCACAAGCATCTGGAATGCCGAACGGTGTGTTCTCAATGCTTCATGGAGACCCTGAACTAAGCCAAAGCTTAGTAAAACATCCTAGCATTAAAGCGGTCGGTTTTACGGGTTCCTATAAGGTAGGTAAGCTGCTATTTGATATAGCAAACGCTAGAACAGAGCCTATTCCTGTTTATTCTGAAATGGGTAGTACTAATCCTGTTTTTATACTTCCAAATTTCTTGGAAGATAAAAAGGAAGCACTCGCCGAAAATTATGTAAATTCTGTCAATATGGGCGTGGGACAATTTTGCACCAATCCAGGAATATTACTTATTCAAAAAAATCAATCTTTCATAGACATCCTAGAGCAGAAAGCAAAGGAAGCTACTGGAGGAAATATGCTAACAACTGGTATTAAGGATGCATACATTGGTGGAGTAGAAAACGCTAAGAAATACACTAAAGTAATTGCCATAGGTAAAAAAAGTCAAGGTCTTACAGGAGTGGAGCCTACCATCTTACATGCCGATTATCAAACCTTTAAAGACAATCCGCAACTTGATGAGGAAATCTTTGGACCAACCAGTTTAGTGGTAGAAGGAAACTCAAAAGAAGAGTATCTTGAAATTGCCAGAAATTTAGGCGGACATTTAACCGCTACTGTTCATGGTTCTGAAGAAGAATTGATAGCATACGCTGAGTTACTAGAAATACTTGAACAAAAAGTTGGCAGGTTAATTATAAACGGATTCCCAACGGGTGTAGAAGTGTCTCATGCCATGGTACATGGTGGGCCATTTCCGAGCACTACAAATAGTAGAAGCACTTCAGTAGGCACAGGAGCAATTACCCGTTATACACGCCCCGTTTGCTTTCAAGACATGCCAGATGCCCTACTTCCAGATGAGCTCAAAAGTAGCAATCCACTAGGTATTTGGAGATTGGTAAACGGAGAAATGACGAAATAAAATATGAACCTTCATCTAAACGAAAAAGTAGTAATTGTTTCTGGCGGTGCCAAGGGAATTGGTGAAGCCATCTGCTCACAACTTGCCCTAGAAGGAGCGTTCCCTGTCATAATCGGAAGAAACGAAGAAGACAATCAAGCCTGCCTAGACAAAATTAACGCTGCAGGTGGTTTTGGATATACCGTTAAAGCCGAACTTTCAAAACCAGAAGAGTGCGAAAAAGCCATTAAAGACATCATAAATCGTTTTGGAAAAATTCATGGTCTTGTTAATAACGCTGGTTTAAACGACGGTATAAGTCTTGAAAGTGGAAACTATGAAGGCTTTATGCAATCCATTCATAATAATTTAGTGCATTACTACTTGTTAGCTCATCATGCACTTCCTGCTTTAAAAGAGTCGAAAGGTAGTATCGTGAACATAACTTCCAAAGTAGCAGAAACAGGACAAGGTGGCACATCTGGCTACGCGGCAGCAAACGGTGGCAGGAATGCACTTACGCGTGAATGGGCGGTAGAACTTCTAAAATATGGCATTAGAGTAAATGCTGTTGTTGTGGCTGAGAGTTATACGCCAATGTACGAAAGATGGATAAGTTCATTGCCAGATGGAGAAGAGCAATTAAAAGAAATCAATAATAGAATTCCGTTAGGAAATAGGATGACCACAGTAGAGGAAATTGCCAATATGGTTGTTTTTCTTTTATCTAAACGTTCTAGCCATACCACAGGTCAAATTATGCATGTTGATGGTGGTTACGTACACTTGGATAGATCATTAATTAAGAAATAAGGTATCCCCCTTAAAACAAAAGAAGTTTTCAATAACCCTATATGGCGTCATTGAAAACTTCGTTATTTTTCAAATAGCTGTATTACTATCTTTCTTATTTCCCTTCGAGCTTGTACCACTCAATATTTTCAAGGTTACTTCTTCTTGTTACTTTTCCTTCAGGTGCATAATATTTCTCCAAATAGTCTAAGACTGCCGGTTCCGACTCCCCTAAATCCCATAGATTTTGTGTCTTTTGCATCCATCTAATTCTATCCTGCCAACCTGCCCTTGTAAATCTATTCATGGTAATCAATTTAGCGGAATGACATGCCGTGCATTGCCCTTTAACAAGCATCATGTTCTTATCTAAATGCAAACCGCTTTCTGCATCTATTCCCTCATATGAAACCTCAACGGCTTCATTGTTCACATTAAGCTGACTGTTCCTGCATTTTATGAAAACAAGCGAAAAACCAAACAATAGAAATAATAATAACTTCTTCATAAAATCAACTTTCTATTTTTACCGCAATTCTATGACAAGCGTTGTTCAAATAACCCTTAGGGTTCCATCCAGGAATAACCATTGGCTGAGAGATACCATCCGAATCTGTAGCTTTAGCCCAGATTTCATAATATCCAACTTGTGGAAATTCGACGACCGAAGACCAATGTTGCCATGCCAATCGGTTCACGGGAGACGCTAGCGTAGCTGCATGCCAAGTAGCACCAAAGTCAATGGAGACCTCCATTTTATCCACCTTCAAGTCACCTGCCCAAGCATGTCCTCTCAACTTCAACTTACTTCCCATTTTTATGATAGCTCCAGTTTTGGGATAAGTCACCAGAGATTTTACGGGCATACTTTCAATAATCTTATAGTCTTCTTCTGGCACTTCTTGCCCCGGAGCAACAGGGTATTTTGGAACCTTATAACTTGTGCCAGTCATTTTAGGACCATCATGAACTATATTTCTAATACTTATTCTCTCCAACCACTTCCCTGAAGTGGAAGCTGGCCAACCACCAATAACCAACCTTAAAGGAAAACCATTCATAAAAGGAATTTCTTCGTCGTTAATAGCCCACGCCACTAAAGCCTCGTCTTCCATCGCCTTGGCTATAGGTACCCCTCTAGAAATCGGCTTCTCATCAAGACTTCCACTTAAGTGGGTATCCTTTCCATAATAACCGATGTATACCGCATCATTTTTTACACCAACATCATTTAAGATATCTTTCAATCTCACACCCGTCCATTTGGAACAATATACCGCTCCTTCTGCCCATTGATTTCCCGAAGCTGGAGGATTAAAACCTACTCTTCCATTTCCGCCACATTCCAATGTGAGTTGATAAGAGTAATGATTAAATTTCTCTTTTAGATCCTTAATGCTATACGTTTTCGAAGTAGCTGCAGATTCACCGTCAATTGTTAAAGTCCAATTTTCTATATCAACATCCTCTGGTGGTAAGCCATTATTTCTCACAAAAGCTTTATCCGCAGGAGTTACCTTATCATCCAGAAGATGCGGAGGCGTTTCCAAATTCCAAGGTTTATCATTAAGAACAACCAAATCAGGATGTTTTCCTGGCAGTATTTCCTCGGCCCCCTTAGCCCTAGATGTCAACTGAAAATTTTCTCTTTTAAGATTCTTTCCAAAAACTATTTCTGTACCCACCATGGTGGTTAAAGCGGTAAGAGCAGACTTTTTAAGAAAACCTCTCCTATTCCAAAACACTACCGACATATTCTATTTCTTTTTTCTTATTTCCCCAATAATAACATAAATCAACCATATCCAAGGGAAGCCGTGTAATACCAAATCAAAAAAATCTTTGGCTAGCATTCCTTCTCCTCCTCCAAAAAGCCATTTAAGTTTACCAAAAATGTGAGGTTCAGGAAAAAACGGAGCTAAACCCAGACTCAAAGAAACAATCAATGGAAAAACCCATTTAGGTAATTTCATAATTACAAACCACTTTTCTTCAAGTCCCCATAACCCGCCTGTGACAAATTAAAAACTTTATACCCTTTTTTAGACAAAACCTCGGAAGCCTTAGCACTCCTACCGCCAGCTGCACAGAAAACATAAACTGGTTTATCCTTATCTAATTTAACTAAGTTTTTTTCAAACTCCGAGTCATTATAATTGATCAGTATAGATGAGCCCAGTTGACCATCCGCCCATTCTTGAGGGGTTCTGACATCTAATAATTGTGCTTCTGAATTGCTCTTATAAGATGCCACAAATTCTTTTAAGGGTAAACTCTTAACTTGTGCCGACATATCTGTGCACGACATAAAAGCTACCAACACCAACAGGTAAAAAAAACGACTATAATTCTTCATATTCCACCTTTATTTTATTGTTCTTTTCCAACTTTTTACTTTCTATATCCTTTGTCTGACAAGCTCCGCAACCCACATTAAAAATGGATTGGTAAATAAAGAAAATTCCTACCACTGAAAAAATGTAATTACCATCAACTAGACTAACTCCAAATATATAACTTCCAAAAAGAAGCCTCAATATTCGGAACAAACTCCAAGGCATTTTTAACATCTCTAATAATACCATTTATTTAATTTTTTAATGTTACAATGCTATGAAGTTTTAAGCACTTTCTATTGAACATTTGTCACATGAAAATCAATGAGGTTCTCAATGGGATCTTTTAAAAACACTAATTCGTTGTCAAAATATTGACAAATCACCTCCCTAATTTGCTCTTGAAAATAATAACCCACCGAACCTACAAAACCAATTTTACGACCATCAACAATATCATAGGGTAAAAGATGATGTATCAAAAAATCCTCGAAAGCGTCTTTTAATAACGTTGAAACCCAAGCATGTTTTACATTACTACTTAAAAAAGGAGTAAAAGATGCAAAAAAAGCATTTGGTCTTTCTTCCCCGATACGTTTAAAAATCACTTCTCTTTCAAAAGAACCGAATTCATTTTCAAATAAGACAATGAGGTCCTGAGGCATTTCTTTTCTTAAATACGCCTTAACCACTCTTTTTCCCAAATCTGCACCACTGCCTTCATCACCCAACCAAAAACCCATTGAAGGCACTCCATTTATGATGCGTGCCCCATCATAAATTCCTGTGCAAGCACCTGTACCAAGTATGCACCCATATCCTTCATTATTCCCAAAAAGAGCCCTACAAGCCCCTAAAAAATCGGAATAAATATTAATCTCCACATCTCCTCCGAAACTTTTCCTTAAGGCATCCTCAATCATCTTTGATTTTTTTTCAGACGATACCCCAGAGCCATAGAAATGTATTTCCGTTATTTCCGCCTTGAATTCATCCTTTACCTTCTGAAGTACACCTGCTAATCCCATCTCATTCATAAAATGAGGATTTATCCCTTCCGTTTTTAAAAAACTTCTTGAAATTTCGTTACACAAAACCCAATTAGTTTTGCTAGACCCACTATCTGCTATAAGCTTCATTTTCTACAACCTGATTCCAGTACAATTATCCGTATTTTTGTCGATTATATTTGGATCAAGTATTATAAATGAACGAATACAACGAACATAGGCTTTCAAACGGGATAAGATTAGCCCATAGACAGGTTTCTCATACCAAAATAGTCCATTGTGGAATCATGCTAGACATTGGAAGCAGAGATGAAAAACCACATCAAACTGGTTTAGCTCATTTTTGGGAACACATGGCTTTTAAGGGTACGAAAAAAAGAAACTCCTACCACATCATTAATCGATTGGAATCTGTAGGCGGCGAGTTAAACGCTTATACTACGAAAGAAAAAATCTGTTTTTATGCTTCAGTGCT
>NZ_JBSRVI010000141.1:0-18507 GCF_055134445.1 Arcticibacterium sp. | reverse complement strand
GATTGAAATTATCGACTAACAATTCGGGCAACAATAGCTTTACTAGTTCTTCCAATTTTATAGATGTTAAATTTCTCCAAAATTCAGAATTTAACAGCTATCCCCCAACTTTTGTTCTTGGTCCCTCATAAAATCAATGTAGTGCTTTTCAGAATGAGATATCCATATAACAAAAAAAGCCACCAAATCGGTGGCTTTTGTGATCCCGCTGGGGCTCGAACCCAGGACCCATACATTAAAAGTGTATTGCTCTACCAGCTGAGCTACGGAATCAAATTTCCCTTCAAATTTTCAGAACATTTAAACCTGCGTTCCGATTGGGAGTGCAAAAGTAGAGTAAACTTTTTGAAATAAAAAGATACCTGCGTAATTATGGATAAATCTGCTCTTTAATATTTTCAGTTATAATACCCCAACACGAAGACTCTGGCTAGAAAATCAAGTCAAATCTTGGGGTTAGGCAATTAAGCAAAAAGGAGAAAATACTAACTTAAAATACTCAATATAAGCCAGAAACAAATCCACTCAGTTATAAATTGAAAGCTTGTAAAAACAAGGTCATGGTACTGTATAGTGATTCGACCATTGATAAAGTGCTTATAAAATTAATTACTATTGAAGCCCAAATTTGTTCCCACTAATTGAAAAAACTGCTCCTAAATTCTTGTAATATGAATCAATAAGCCTGAATTAAGAAACTCAGAAGTCCTGATAAATCTCAAGACTTCTGACTTTTCTAGCTCCAAAAGAACTTAAATTATAATCCCATGCTCTGCTCCCATCTCTCTTCCTAAAAAGCCATTGGCCACAGCATTATTTTTAAACTTCTCTTGTTTTGGATTCCATTCCAGTTCAGTACCAAGTTCATAAGCTATATTTCCAATATTACACATAGAGGAAGTTCTGTGGCCTATCTCAACATCACATATTGGCAGCTCTCTAGTTCTCATAGAGTTGATAAAATCTATATAATGATTTTCAGGATTCTTGAGACGTATATCCGTAGATTTAATGGCTACCTTTTTCAAACTATCAGGCTCTTCTAGGTTCTTTCTTCTCACATCCAATATCCCTTCAGAACCTATAAAACGAATACCATTATTCTTTCCAAAATCTTTATGGGTAACCGTAATCCCATCTTTATAAGTGTACTTTAATCCCCGAATATCTCCAAACATGTTCTTAGATAGTGGAGCAGAAACTTTCACTGGACCAGAATGATCCATACCTAAAGACCACTGCACAATATCAAACATATGTGCACCCCAATCTGTAATATAACCACCGCCAAAAGGCTTATACTCTCTCCATAATGCCCAAAAATCATTTTCTAAGGTAGGTGCCAATAATTCATTATAATGCGTTTGCTCCACATTTGGCCCAAGCCATAAATCCCAGTTTAGGTGATTTGGTAAGGGCTGTGCCATAAAGTCAATGTCTTTGGGTGGGTTACCCACATTCACAAAAATCTCTTTTATCTCACCCAAATAACCATTTCTAATCAGCTCGGCCGTTCTTAAAAATTCTGGCGAAGAACGCTGCATGCTTCCCGTTTGTAAAATCCTATTATTTTTTCTTACCGCTTTCACCATGGCTCGTCCTTCCTTAACGGTCAGGGCTAAAGGTTTTTCGCAATAAATATCTTTACCAGCCTCCGCAGCTTTAACGGTCATGGCAGCATGCCAATGATCTGGTGTAACCACCACCACACTGTCAATAGATTTATCTTCTATTATTTGTCTGTAGTCTTCATAGGCTTTGAAAGAAGCGTCTAAGCTGTCTTTCACAGTTAGTTTCTTAAGATTACGGGTAAACCTTTCCAATTTTAATCGGTGAGGGTCTGCTGCCGCTACAATATTCACCTGACCTGTCTCATAAAAGCGACTCTGAAGTCCATTACTCTGTTTACCACAACCAATAAAAGCTATATTGATTTTATCGCTGGGAGCCAAAAAGCCCTTTCCTAGGACATGTCTTGGAAGAATAAAGAAACTAGAAGCTACGGCAGATGATTTTAGAAAATCACGGCGATTAAGATTTTTTTTCATTTGGGTTGTATAAGTTTAAGCGAATTTATCAATTGAAAACTTAATTCTCAAATATAACCCTACCCAAAGTACCTCGCTCATGAATATAGGCCATAGGATGCGTTTATAAACAGCTGTCTTAATCCTTTAGCTTGAAATACTACTCCTATTCCGGTAATTTTTATACTTCTGAGAAACTCCGTGGCTTAATAACCGTGTAAGAGCTTATAGTTAGGCTTAAAACCTTAGACAAGCTGAGGTTCATAAAAAACGGGAGTGTAAACTCACTTAAATTCAATAAGCACAACAGATTGCCGTGCTTACCGAATTTAAACCCGCTTTATGCATTAGGCAACCACCCGATTTTATCGGGACCGTAGCTAAATTGCTTCTAATCCATACGTAAACCCATTTTAACTCAATCACCATAGCCCTTCGACGCTAGCTCAGGTTAAATGCCGTTTACTTTTAAACGTTCTTGGTCACTTTAAATATATGCCTTCGGTTAAACCACTCCTTGCTCCAGCATGGCATCGGCCACTTTCACAAATCCTGCAATATTTGCACCTTTAACATAGTCAATATAACCATTTTCTTCTTGGCCATATTTTATACATGATTCATGAATATCGTTAATAATTTCTCTTAATTTGTTATCCACTTCTTCTCTTTTCCAATTATAACGCAAGGCATTTTGAGACATTTCTAAGCCTGATACGGCCACCCCGCCAGCATTGGAAGCTTTGCCAGGGCCATACAATATCTTTTCCTTAAGGAATACAGCAACAGCACCAGGTGTACTAGGCATATTGGCTCCTTCGCTCACGCAAATACACCCATTATTTACTAAATTCTTAGCATCCGTTTCGTTCAATTCATTTTCTGTGGCACTAGGAAGTGCGATGTCCCCTTTTATATTCCATGGTCGAGTGCCTTTGTAAAACTTTGCCTTAGGATATTGAACAACATACTCCTCTATCCGGCCACGCTTTACATTTTTCAAGTCCATAATAAAGTCTAATTTTTCTTCAGATATTCCTTCTTCATCATATATCGTTCCAGAAGAATCAGACATGGTCAGCACTTTCCCACCTAAATCTGTCGCTTTTTCAGCGGTATATTGAGCTACGTTCCCAGAACCTGAAATCAGAACAGTCTTACCTGCGAAACTATCATTTCGTGTATTGAGCATGCATCTGGTAAAATAAACATTTCCATAACCCGTGGCTTCTGGCCTAATTAATGACCCCCCATAAGAAATTCCTTTACCCGTTAATACACCTGTAAATTCATTTCTCAATTTTTTGTACATACCATACATGTATCCAATTTCTCTTCCGCCTACACCCATATCTCCCGCAGGAATATCTGTATTAGCACCTAAATGTCTGAACAGCTCAGACATAAAGGCTTGACAAAATCTCATAATTTCGTTATCAGATTTCCCTTTAGGGTCAAAATTAGAACCTCCTTTACCTCCACCCATGGGCAGTGTTGTAAGCGAGTTTTTCAATACTTGCTCAAAACCCAAAAACTTTAAAACACTAAGGTTGACGGTTGGATGAAAACGCAACCCACCCTTATACGGACCAATAGCAGAATTCATTTCTACTCTAAAGCCTCTGTTTACTTGTATCTCTCCTTTATCATCAAGCCATGGTACTCTAAAAATAATAGTACGCTCGGGCTCTACCATTCGTTCTAGTATCTTCTTGCCACTATATTTAGGATTCTCCTCAACAAATGGAATAATAACTTCTGCAACTTCTTGTACAGCTTGTAAAAATTCTGGTTCATTGGAGTTACGGGCCTCCACATATTCCATAAAAGCCGCAATTTTAGTTTCTGACATACTGTCGAATGATTATAGGTTATTTTAGTTTTGATTGAAAAACCGAAGGTAAAAGTAAAGAAAATAAGGTCTACACAAAATATCCTTCCTTTCTCTAAAACTTTATAAAAATGAACAAGTCAATCCAATTTATTTCAATAAAAAATCTCACCAACTTTCATCAGTGAGACTTAATGCTTTCAAAGAATGTTATCAGAAGTAAGACTTACTACTTATTCTTTACAATTTTAGTGAGTTCATAATTCGGGTCATCGGTTCTTGCTATAAGAATCAATTCCTGAAGCTCCTTTAATTTTTTAGGATTTATTTTAGAAAGATCCTTTTCTTCACCGATGTCGTTAGAAAGGTTATACAATTCATCTTCTTTCTGGTACTGACGCACCAATTTCCAATCGCCCTTTCTTAAAGCTTGTCTTGGACCTGCTCCTTCATTAAACTCCCAATACAGATATTCGTGGGTTTTCTGTTTCTCGCCCTTCAAGGCATTCAAATATGATATACCATCTAAGTTCTTTTTAGTAGGCATAATACCAGCCACTTCGCAGGCTGTGCTTAAAAAGTCCCAAAATCCCGATTGATGATTGGAAGTTGTACCTGGAGCTATTTTCCCGGGCCATACTGCCGTAAAAGGAACATGGATTCCTCCTTCGTACACATCTCTTTTTCTGCCTTTAAAAGCTCCATTGCTGTTAAAGAACCCATTGTCGTATTCATGCCCATTATCGCTGGTGAAAATCACTATTGTGTTTTCATCTAAGCCATGTTGTTTTAGTTTCTCTCTGATTTTACCAATATCCCTATCCATTCTACTCACCATACCGGCATAGGCTATATTTCCTTCCTCATCATTATAGTAATGCCCTTTATTCATAGGCCTTTTTTCCCAACCCAAATTTTCATACTGCTTTTTGGAGTCTTCTGGAACCGTTAACTCATAATGCGGAGTGGTGAAAGCCACATACATAAAAAACGGCTCAGCAGTTGCGGCTCTTTCATCCAAATAACCTAAAGCTTCTTGCACGACCAAATCATGAGAATATTGGCCAAATGTTTCCTCTGGAATATTCCCGTCTAAAAGTACTTTTTCTGTATTTCTCCAAAGGTGCTTTGGGTAGTAGTGATGAGCTTCACCATGTCTTCTGTATCCATAGAAATAATCAAAGCCCTGAGCATTGGCTTGACCACTTACACCGTATTCGTCCATGCCCCATTTACCTAATATGGCCGTATGATACCCCGCTCTTTTGAGCTCTTCTGCTACGGTAATATCATCTTCTTTTAAAACCACGTCTGCTCCAGAAGTGGTCCAATTAGGATTTCCCCTCACCGTGGTATGTCCCGTGTGTGTACCCGTAAGTAAACAAGACCTAGACGGCCCACAAACCGGAGAACCAGAATAATGATTGGTTAGAACCACCCCTTCTTGTGCCATTTGGTCCAATGCAGGTGTTTTTATTTTTGTTTGGCCATTGAAACCTACATCGCCATAGCCCAAGTCATCTGCCATAATGAAGACAATGTTCGGATTTTTAGAAGTATCAGAAGTGCTATTAAAAGGTGTTTTACAAGCCCAAAACACTCCTAGCACTAGGACTAAAACAGTTATTTTTCTCCACATATTTGTAATATTTATTTATGAAAAACAATAAAGGTCAACCACAAAGCGGCTGACCTTTAATCTTACTCAATCTTTAGCCATATAAAATTTATCTATAACCATTGTTCGTTGGATCTGACTCCAATAAAGCTGGGTTTAAATCAATTTCTTCTTGGGGAATTGGCAACTTCACCATATAATCTTTGATGTTTTTTGGCCCTTGAAATAAACCATAATCAGCACTTTTAACGGTCTCTAGCAAAATGCCCCACCTTATTAAGTCATAACGCCTCTCTGCTTCACCTGCCAGTTCCCATTTAAGCTCGTTTTGAATAGCTTTTCTAATGTCACTTTGACCAGTTGCTGCTACAGGGCTATCAACACCATAACCGCGAAGTCTAATTCTGTTTGTATACGTTAGAGCTTCCGCTGTATTACCTAATTCGTTAGCTGCTTCAGCGGCCATCAAATACACCTGAGATAGTCTCATCGTAACCCACCATTCCCCATGATTTCCTCTAGGAGAATTCACAAAATCAAAATTACATCTTTTCGTGAAGTACGTGAATGTTAGGTCATATCCTAAATATTTATCCAATAGGTTATGAGCTCGTCTAGGGTCTTCTTTAGGATATTTCTTCACTAAATCAGTTAAAGGAACTGCCAAGCCATAACCATTAAATTCTTCTCCTAAATCTGTCAATTTCCCTGCGAACTCATTTCTTAAAGCCGCATTTTTAGGCTCATCTCTAAGTCTTGGGTTAAAGCTATCTGTAATTACCTGAGCATTCCCTGGTACATCTTTAGTAAAGTCAAAACCAAAAATTGCTTCTTTATTAAATTGGTTGTCAATTGCAAAAACCTCACCGTAGCTTGCCATTAAAGTATGTGGCGAATTGTCAATGATGTCTTTACTAGCCGTTAGTGCACTAGACCAATCCTGCTCCCATAAATGATACCTTGCTCTTAAAAACTTAGCCGCCCATTTTGTAGCTCTACCAATGTCTGCCCCTTGATTATCTGATGGCAAAAGCCCTTCGGCTCTTTTCAAATCCGCTATCATGGCTGTTCTAATATCATCTTTGTTAGATCTTCCTAAAACAGCTACCTCATCTAATGGCATATCACTGACAAAGAAAGGCACATCTCCCCATAGGGCAGTCAAATGATAATAAGCCATAGCTCTTAAAAATAGAGCCTCGCCTACAACCTTATTTTGAACAGCCACAGAAAGTTTTTCGTTGCCTTCTACATTAACTATAACAGAGTTTGCATCACCAATAACACCATATAAGTCTCTCCAGATAGAGTAAGCATTACCATAATTTGTTTCTGTTAGGTTATAATCCATAATAGCACCTAATCCGCCGAAAATTCTACTTGGCATGGCCTCGTCAGAACCAAAAATGGTAAAGGCCGTCAATCCTTGCCAGCCGCCATAAAGATTTTCTGCTCTCATTCCTAAGTAGATGCCATTTGCAGCTTGGATGGCTTCCTGATCAGAGTTATAAAAGTTATTTGGAGATATTATCCCCCTTACGTTTTCTTCTAGGAAGTTTGAGCATGAGCTCAAGAAAACAACCGTTAATAATAATATTATCTTTCTCATTTATCTTATTCTTTAAAAGTCTGCTTTTAAACCAATTGTGAACGTTTTAGCATTAGGATATTGGTTTCTTATAATCCCTCTCACGGTAGAGTTTGTACCAAATCTGGTTGCTTCTGGGTCGTAACCTCTGAATTTAGAAATCAAGAAAAGGTTACTTCCTACACCATAAACATTTAAGCTTTTTATGGCATTACTTTTAAGCGGTATATTATACCCTACTTTTAAGCTTTTTAATCTTTAATGCGAACCGTCTTCTAACATGGCAGAATTGGAAACAACATCAGAAACACTGGCGATACCACCAGCTTTAGGAATATCAGATGTTGGGTTTTCTGGACTCCATCTGTCTATGGCTTCGGCATAAATGTTAGCTTCACTTAAACCAAATAAGCTAGCTTGGTTTGCCTCATGATAGATGTCGTTACCGAAGGTTCCTTGGAAGAAAACATCCAAACTAAAGTTTTTATAAGAAAAACTGTTATTAATACCTCCGAAGAACTTAGGCTCTGGATTTCCCATCATGATGTGGTCGTCGTTGTTTATTTTACCATCACCGTTTTCGTCCTTATATCTTGGACCACCTATTACTTGACGAACACCTAGGTTTCCATCAGCATTTATTTCTTCCTGTGACTTATAAGTTCCTAAATACTGAACTCCCGTGAAAACACCTACAGGCTGACCTACGATTAACTTAGCTCCAGGGCCTCCTTGCTCGAGAGAATAAATAATAATTTCATCAGAACCTGCAAGGTTCAATATCTTAGACCTGTTTCCAGAAACAGTCAAAGAAGACTCCCACTTAAAGTCATTAGAATTAATATTGATAGAATTCAACATAAATTCTAAGCCTTGGTTTTGAATAGAACCAATATTCTCCAGTTTCGTATCAAAACCTGTTACTTTAGGAATTTGTCTTGCCAAAAGTAAGTCCTTCGTTTTTTTGTAGTAATAATCTATTTCACCAGAAAGTCTGTTATTCAAAAATCCAAATTCCAAACCAATATCTAACTGACTCGTAGTTTCCCATTTAAGTTCTGGGTTCGCAGGTCTTCCTTTTTGGATACCTACAGCCTGGGTATCATTGAAAACCAAAACGTTATTATTCAGTACCGCTAAAGTACTGTAAGGGCTTATAGACTCTTTACCCGCTGTACCAAAACTAGTTCTAAACTTCAGGTTAGAAAAAAGATTTTGATTCTGCATAAAAGGCTCGTCAATAATTCTCCACGCAAAGGCTCCAGAAGGAAAAAAAGCATACGCATTATTAGAACCTGCATATACAGATGCTCCATCTACTCTACCTACCGCGGTGAATAAATATTTATCTTTTAAAGAATAGTTAGCTCTGGCTAACCAAGAAACCAACTGTCTAGAATCTGCCAAAGTAGATCCTACTCTATAGGTCAAAGGGTCTCCAATGCTTAAGTTGTCATAATTAATAGCATCAATAGAAATACCCTGTGTTTGAGTAAAAGTGGTTTCTCTTAAGCCTTTTTGCCAGGTAAAACCTCCCAGAAGGTTGATTCTGTTGTTTTCATTAATCTGTTTTGAATAAGAGATGGTATTTTCTTGAAGAATATCAAATTCAAAAGCATTGTCAATTTGTGCCAAACCTCCTTGCTGAGCAGCGGCTCTAGTAGGAAGCGTTCCAGGATCAAACTGATTTCTTTTGGTCCAGTTAATTTTTGGTCCTATTGTAGATCTGACAACCACATCTTTCCAAGGACTATACTCTAAATAGGCCGTTGTTAGAAGATTGGTGCCATAAGTAAAGTCTGTTATAAGAGCAATATTGGCCAAAGGATTCGCAAACGCTCCTCCTTGAACAATGTTCTGATCCCAATAAGTTACGCCATCTGGGTAATAAGTAGGGAACGAAGATAAAGCAGACCTTAAAGACCACAAATCAGTTTTATCATTTTCCGTTTGCGTAAATGAACCGTTTAATCTTACTCCAGCCTTTACTTTCTTACTTATTTTAAAGTCAAGGTTGGTTCTGAAATTGTAACGCTCTAATCCTGTTCCTTTAATGATACCTTCTTGGTTGAAATAATTGGCAGAAACGTAGTAGTTCAACTCCTTTGTATTTCCTCCAATAGAGAAATCCATGTTTGAAATTGTTCCAGTCTGAGAAATTAAATCTTGCCAATCAGAATTTCCGATTTCACTTTTATCAGCAAATGGATCTGCACTTCCGGAGTTGGCAGCAAACTCAGTACCGTATACGGCTCTATCGTAACCATTTAAGTAATCTATCTTTCTGGCCATTTGCTGTACACCCGAATAAAGGTTTACAGAAACATTAGGTTTTCCGCCGCCAAAAGACTCACCACTTTTAGTCGTAATTAATATAACACCGTTCGCTCCTCTAGTTCCATAAATAGAAATGGCAGTAGCATCTTTTAATACTTCAATAGACTGAATATCATTGGTGTTGATGTTATTAAGGTTGAAATCAGTGCCTACAATAAATCCATCAATCACATAAAGAGGTTCGTTATCTGCATTAATAGAGTTACCTCCTCTAATTCTGATAGAAGATCTAGCTCCTGGAGAACCATTGGCAGAAGTTACCAAAACACCAGAAGACCTACCTTGAAGCATTTGGTCTACTCTAGAAGCCGGCATATCTGCTAGCTGTTCTGCGTCTACCTGACTTACCGCTCCAGTTAAATCCTTTTTCTGAGTTACACCATAACCTACCACCACTACTTCTTCAAGTAAGGCTTGGTCTGTTTCAAGTTTCACATTAATGGTACTTTTAGTACCCACAATCACATTAGTGGATTTATACCCTACAAAAGAGAACACAAGCTGCTCTGCTGAACCAGCAGAAATACTAAACATTCCATCCACATCAGTCATGGTACCTTTTGTGGTTTTCAGAACAGCCACAGTAACCCCAATTAAGGGTTCGTCGTTTTCGTCAGTCACCTGACCTTTTACAACCTGCTGCCCAAAGCTGCAAACCGATGTAAAGGCAAAAAGGATGACCAAAGTGATCTTGAAAAATAGTTTTTTCATCATAAGTCCTTGTTAGTATTAGATTAATAGAATTAAATATATTTTGACAGAAGCAAAAGTACTTTCCTCAGATTACCTAGATGTCTCAATAAAGGGTCAAAAATGTTTCAACCCGCCATTAGACCCTCTCTGAGAGCATTTTAAGGCACTTTTTAAGAAATTAATAATTTGTAGATAAAAAAGAAAAAGAGCCGAAGCTCTCTTTTCTTTACTTTATTAAACATGGTAGGCCAACTTTCCTGAAACACTTTGGGTTTATTCAAATGAACCCTCATTTATATTTTTAATGTATTCTGAAGGCGTTGTTCCAAACTCCTTTTGAAAACACTTGGTGAAGTACTTTGGGTTATTAAACCCTGTTTGATACGCCACTTCTGAGATATAGAAGTTGCCGCTTTTTAATAGCTGTGCCGCTTTTTTCAATCGATACGTACGGATAAATATAGAGGGTGCCTCTCCCAATAAACTTTCCATTTTCCTATAAAAAGTAGCTCTACTCATACTACATTCTTCTGCTAAAAACTCCACACCGAGGCTTGGGTTCATCAAATTAGATTCTATATGCCCAATAACCATTTGAATAAATAACTCCTCTGGAGATTCCATCTCCCTCTCTTCTGGTTCTAGGTTAATTTTCTTGGTGAATTTGGCTTTTAAAAGTGAGCGATTTTCAATCAAGTTTTTAGCCCTCCATTTTATTAAAGTTGCACTAAAGGGCTTATCAATAAAATCATCAACGCCACTTTGAAGGCATAATAACTTCTGAGATTCCGAATTTCTACCTGTAAGAATTATAAATGGAATATGATTCCATGTCGTTTGATTTTTGACATGTCTTAATAGGGAAAGACCGTCCATCTTCGGCATGGCTAAATCGCTTATGATTAAGTCAAAACTTTTTAAACCCAGCTTTTTGAGAGCTTCCTCTCCGTTCAAAGCTCGTGTTACGTCAAAATTCACACTTAAATTTTCCTCCAGTAAATCTAGAATATCAGTTTCATCGTCTACTATTAATATAGACGGTATGGTTCCATTCTCCTTTGTATAAGTCTTTAGATCTTTTTGGGTTCTAGATTCAATCTCAATAATGGGAACACTATCTATAGAAAGCTTCATTTCATTCACCTGAAAATGTTTCTTTTCTATCGGCAGATAAAACGT
Organism: Arcticibacterium sp.; assembly: GCF_055134445.1. Classification (NCBI taxonomy): domain Bacteria; kingdom Pseudomonadati; phylum Bacteroidota; class Cytophagia; order Cytophagales; family Leadbetterellaceae; genus Arcticibacterium; species Arcticibacterium sp. Next base: position 7,234 of record NZ_JBSRVI010000141.1, on the reverse strand, counting down.
AACGTCTGTGAATTCCTTTTCTTTACTTTTTATATCAATAAAACCTCTGTGCTTTTGAATCAATCTAGTCACTAATTCAAGGCCAATTCCTTTCCCTCCACCGGATTCGGAAAGATTAGTAGCTCTATAAAATCTATTAAAAAGTTTCTCAATATCGCCCTCAGGTATACCAATTCCAGTATCGCTAACGGTACATTTCAGATAAGTTCCTGGAAGCGGCGAAGTATCTGGTAAATCAGACTTTTCAAGAATAACGGTTTCGCCCGTGACGGTTACCACGCCATCTGGTGGCGTATATTTCATGGCATTGCTGAGTAAATTCAGCATCATAATTTCTATTAACTCTCCATCAAACCATGCATCTGGATACTCTTGCTCGAAAGAGTATTTTAGTTCTATGTCTCTAATAATCGCTAGAGGCTCTGAATCATGACAGATGGTTTCCAACAACGAAAAAATGTTTCCTTCACCCACCTTTAAGAGGAACTCTCCACCTTCACTCTTTCTGATGTTCATAATCTGGTCCGTAATTCTTTTTAACCTTAGAGCCTGCTCATAAAGATTATTAAGAACTGCTTGATTCACCTTTTTACCGGTCAAAGCATTCTCTAAAGGTCCTAAAATCATGGTTAGCCTGTTCTTTATCTCGTGCGACAAATCGGAGAAATGAACCATTTGTTGATCTTGAAAGGCCACTTGGGCTTTCTCTTCCTGAAGTTGTTTTTGAAGTTTAACCCATCTCTTAAATAAAAAGTAACCCAAGTATAAAAGAGAAATAAACAGCACTAAGTATAAAATGAAAGCGGCATTGGATCTCCAAAAAGGTACCTCTATTATAATATCAAAACTTGAAGGTTCGTCATTCCACTGCCCGTAGCTATTTGACGATTTCACCTCCAGCGTATAATGTCCTGGAGGAATATTTAAAAACTGGACTTTCTGATGTGCCTCTAGTGAATAACGCCATTTATTATTATCATAACCCTTAAGCCTATAGGCATATCTGTTTTTTTCAGGGATACCAAAATCTAATAATGAAAAGAGAATTTCAAAGCTATTTTCGTTTGACTTAAGTGAAATACTTTTATTTTCTAAAATGGTATTGATTAAGTTTTCTCCATCATTTTTATTCCCTTCCGTATCTATAACTTCAAATGAATTCCAATGAAACGCAGCCATTTGGCGGCCTTGTGCTGGTAAAGTTTTGATTTCATAAATACCGTTAGTATTTCCAAAATAGACCTCCCCATGCTCACCAGAAGCCACAGCACCAAAAGAAAAATCGCCAAAAAGTATCTCTTCCTCTACACCGAAGCTTTGAAACGGTATGAGCTCATTGGGGATGAATTTGGCAATACCATTATCCGTACTCACCACCAAATCTTTATTTAAGCTCTCGCCAATGGCACAAACCACATCTGACGGAAGTCCATGAAGTTTAGTATACTGCCTAAAAGAATCTGTCTCTGGCAAATATTTATATAGACCACCTTCTCTGGTTCCAATCCAAATTTGTCCTTTAGCGTCTTCTTTCAAAGCTAAAATTCTTCTAGAAATAGTCCCCTTTCTATCTATACCAGAGTATTTTTTCACCTCACCCGATATGAGATTAACTCTTGTGAGTCCGTCTCCTCTTGAACCTATCCAGACGTTCTCTGAACGGTCTTTAATCATGGCAAAGATGGTCGAGGTATGATTGCTGAGTTCGTTAACTTTTGAAAAAAGTTTATCATAAACTCCTTTTTTGTTAACGGAATATCGCTCTAATCCGTCTTTTTCACAACCCAACCACCACTCTCCAGCTTCTATTTCTAAGGCAACATTAATAGCCGTTTGGGCGGTCTGCAAAACCTTTAACTCCGTTTTTTTTCCTATTCTATTTTGTTCATAAAAGTTAGCCTCTCCTATGAAATAATAAACACCATTTTCTGACTGATAAAACCTTCTAATACTATTCGGGATATCTACTTTCTCGAACTTGCCATTTTTGGGTTCAAAGATAAAGGAGCCATCGTCTCTGGTTTTGACCCAGATTTTGTTTTGATTGTCTTTGAATAGGTAATTGACCTGATTATTGATTGGTATGTAATTACTTACATTCAATTTTATCCTTTCTACTTCAATGGAAGCCGGTCTAATTTTAACTAAACCCCTTAAAGTACCAATCCATATCACACCGAGTTTGTCAATATAAGAAGTCAAGATATTATTATCTTCAAAAATATCTGTATGTAGTTTTACTTCTTCAAAGCCTTTTCTACTTCCAAAACCAGAGCTCATATAGAAACTATGATAGGACGTAACGAGGAGTTCCTTATTTCTCCCAAAAGAAAGCGAAGTTATAAAATCATAACCCGCTTCTTTTGGATTTCCGAAATGGTATTGGTTCAGCAATTTGAGCTGATCCTTTTCCATTACGAACTCATATAAACCTTTTCCCTGACTTCCTACCCATATTTCTCCAAGCTTAGATTTTCGAATCACGCTTACGGGAAACTTGTACTTCGTTTCTTTTATGGTTTGATGCTTAAAGTCAAACAGAAAAAGTCCTTGTGAAGTACCTAACAAAAGTGTTTCAGAACTAATTTGTTCCAGATCAACAATACGACCCGTAAGCTTATCAAAGCCTTTAGAAAGGTTAATAAAACGCTCTAGACTATCTGGCGAAAAACCATCCTTAGATTCATTTCTATATTGATAAAGATAGCTGGCTGTATTACTACCTACCCAGATATCTTTATCCAATCCCCTCTTTAAAGCTCCAAAACCCTCTATCTCTCTTGAAAGCGTTTGAAAAACTTTAGTTTTTTTATTAAAAACACTAAAGCCACTTTCCATGGAAATGACAATGTTCCCATAAATATCTTCGGAAAGGCTCATTACCGTATTGGTAAAAAGAGCGTTGGTTTGATTTGGTTTTGTAGCATAATGCTTCACATCATAACCATCGTACTCATACAATCCAGAACCCGTGCCCACCCAAAGGAGACCTTCAGAATCTTGAAAAATACAGTTTACAGAACGGTTCGGAAGCCAACTTTCCTCCGAAATCCTGAGATTTTTCACATCAATTCCCTGTGCTCTCAAATGGAATAAAAGAGCAAAAAAACTAAATATGAAGCATCCAATACTTTTCAAATTGAATTTCTAATCTATTTCAAACTTTTCAGCGGCCAAATTTCACTTGGAGTTCTTGTATTATCTAGCAGTCCAAGCATTTCTTTAACAATCTCAGGATTTTGTGAGGCTACATTATTCATTTCTCCTCTATCTGCCTCTAAATCATAAAGCTCCATCTCTCCTTTATAGTCATGTCTTACGGCTTTCCACTTTCCTTTTCTTACAGCCTGGTCAGAACTTGGATTTTCGTGAAACTCCCAATAAAGATAATCGTGCTTTTTCTGAGTTCCTTTAGTTAAGGTCGGTAAAAAAGAAACGCCATCTGATTCTAAACCAGCAGTATCCTGATTTGTAATCTCCGCCAAGGTTGGCATTAAATCCCAAAAAGCCGAAACATGGGTTGAAACACTTCCTTTGTCCACTTTACCTGGCCATTTAACAATAAACGGAACCCTTATTCCTCCTTCATAAAGGTCTCTCTTCACTCCTCTAAATTCACCCCCACTTTTAAAATAACTCGGATTAGCCCCGCCTTCCTTATGGGGGCCATTGTCCGAGCTAAACATGATTATGGTGTTATCCTCTAAACCCATTTCTTTGATTTTATTCACCAACACCCCAACACAAGAATCTAGATGGCTTATTTGAGCAGCATAAGCAGAAAGCGGTGTTTCTGTAGATCTGTAAGCCCACTTGTTTCCGTCCTTATCACTTTTCCCACTAGGATTAACAAAGGCCTTATCATCTATACTTTTTGTATAATTTTCGAAAGTACCAGAATTCGGCAATACTAACTCCGCATGAGGAGTGGTATAGGCCATATATAAGAAAAATGGTTCTTTAGTGTCCTTCTCATTCAAATGCTCAATAGCCTTTTTAGTAAAAATGTCATTAGAAAATGCTCCCATTTTCCCTTCCTCATTTTCTTGAATACCGACTCTATTTCCATTTTCAAAAAGATATTCTGGAAACTGATTATGAGCATGACCTTGATTTAGAAAACCATAACTATAATCGAAGCCTTGTTTGATTGGCTCACCAGTAGTTGCGTCCATTCCTAAACCCCATTTCCCAATGATAGAAGTTTTATAGTTGGCCTGTTTTAATAACTCACCAAGCGTGAAATCTTGATCTCTCAATTCTAAACAAGCACCAAAACCCAAAGGTCCATTTTCATAATTACCTCTCACATAACTGTGCCCTATGTGCTTACCAGTCATCAATGATGCTCTAGAAGGTGCACAAACCGAACTACCCGCATAGTGGTCTGTGAATAACATTCCGTCTGCCGCCAACTTATCAATATTAGGTGTCTTTATTAATTCTTGTCCGTAACAACCCACATCCCCATAACCCAAGTCATCGGCTAGGATATAAATTATATTGGGCTGTTTAACGACCTCGGTTTCTTTGGTACAAGAGAACAGAGAGAAAAAAAGAAGAATTACTGCTAGAGATTTTATAGACATACTTATTTGGATATTTTTCTCAAATCTAATCAAGAGATGGCTGTCCTAGCAATACTCCAAAACCCTTTGAGTGATTCTGAGCAGTATTATGAATCAATATATCCCCCTAGCCAAGGCCCCATGACCTCACTGAACTACGATAAAATGCATTTTCAAAGAATTGGTACGCCCTTTAAACTTCCATTCACTTCCATAGAGAAACTAAAAAATGGCATCATAAATGTCGGGTTTGAAACCCACGGCAAGCACTTCCCCATCCTTTTCTAGCACAGGACGTTTAATAACGGAAGTCTGACTAACCATTATCTCAGCAGCCGTTTCATTACTAGCAACCGAGGCTTTCTGCTCATCGGATAGTTTTTTATAAGTGGTTCCTTTTTTATTAACCAGTACCTCTAAGGTTTCTTGCTTCAGCCATTCGTTGACCTTGTCCTCAGACAAACCATCCTTCTTAAAGTTATGGAATTCAAAGTCTATGTCGTTTTCTGTTAACCACGTTCTTGCTTTTTTTACCGTGTCGCAGTTTGGGATTCCGTAAAGTGTATATGCCATTTTATTTATGCTTAATTCCAAATTTCATTATTAGCCGTCAAAATTAACGGTTCGGCGTCTGTTACCAGAATAGTGTGCTCATGCTGTGTTACAAAACCACCCTTATCTCCTACCAAGTTCCATTCTCCATCAGATTCTACGGCAAATTTAGATGCTGTGGCTATAAAGGTTTCAATAGCCACTACCGAGTTTTTGCGAAACCGCTGCTTATTCGCTTTATCTCTATAATTTAGGATATCTTCTGGTTCTTCATGCAAACTTCTTCCTACACCATGTCCTGCCAAATTCCTTATCACCTTAAAACCTGCTTTTTTGGCCCCATTTTCCATAATAAAGCCAACATCAGAAATTTTCACTCCTCCTTTTATCTTACTTATGGCTTCAAAAAGAATCTTCTTAGAAGCATCCACTAAAGGCTGAAGGTTATTTACATCTTCTCCTAATACAAAAGAGCCACCATTATCTGACCAAAAACCATTCATCTCTGCAGAAACATCGATGTTAATTAAGTCACCATCTTTCAGAATTATCTCTTTCGATGGAGTGCCATGGGCTACCACTTCATTGACACTGATACAGGTCCACCCTGGAAACTTATAACTTTCATAAGGTGCAGACTTCGCTCCAATATTCTTCAGTAATTCTCCTCCAAATTCATCAAGCTCAAAAGTGCTCATACCAGGTTTGGCATGTGCTCTCATTTTCTTAAGTGTTTGGGCTACCGCTTCACTTACAGCCTTTATCCCTTCCAGTTCTTCGTTATTCGCTATCGACATATTCTCTTATTTTAACATCCATTTAACAACACAACGTAATCAATATAGCTGCCGTTTCCTGTTTTGTTGTTAATTTCGAGAAAAATCTTGATTCAGATAATCATAAGGCTTAAAACCATCAATATAGTATAAAAAGTAAATGAAAAATTACATTCAAAATCTTAAAGGAATTTCTATTCTCTTAGTCCTATTGGCCTTCGGATGCAAGTCCAATTCTCAGGAAACTAAAGCAACAGATTTAGCTCCAAAAGTTATTGATGAAAAGGAAATTTCATGGAAAGGAAATATTAATGAGGCACTCGCTGAAGCCAAAAGTAGAGGTGAATTACTTTTTGTGGAATGTTACTCTCCTACTTGTCCTTACTGCTTGGCCCTAGAGCCATTTTTCAAAGAGCCAGAAGTGGCGAAAAAGTATAATGCTAACTTCATCAGTTACAAACTTAATGTTACAGAAGCTGAGCAGGTAAAATTCTTGAACGAGAGAAACATTTGGCTTCCTAGCTTCCCTATGTTCCTTTATTTTGATGGAGACGGAAACCTAGTTCACCAAGCCAGTGCAGACCCAAACATTGCATCTATAAACGGAAACGCTGATGCTGCTCTTAATCCTAAAACAAGAGCTTCAAGTTACGCCAAACGTTTTGAAGATGGAGAGCGTTCTCTTGATTTCCTAGCCAATTATGCTTCTTTCAGTCGTGTAACTAAAGACACCCTTGCTGGCTTAGCCTCAGCAAACGCTCTATATGAGATTTATCCTAAAGATAAATTAGGTTCTGCTGAAAGCTGGGAATTAACCAAAAAAGCGGTTGACGATATTGATAATGGTTTTGCTAAATATTGGTTTGCCAATGTGGCCAAAGCAGCAGCTTTTGAAAAAGAAGAAGGACATGCAGATAATCAGAACAACATTCTGGGTGGAATTCTACAAAGATCTCTTTACGGACCCAAAGGTCAAAAGTATAGCACTGCCGAGCTTAAAAAAATAAGAACATACATGGCCAGCATAAACGCAGGCGAGTATGCTGACAATACGCTTTGGGAGTTTGAAACAAAAGCTCTAATAAAAGAAAACAAATTGCCTGAGGCTTTAGCGGTAGGGAACAAGATGATAGGGGCATTGAAAGGAAATGGCTCTGCATATGTATACATCACAAGAGTTTTCACAGATAATTTTCCTAATAATTCTTATATCAACTCCGCCAACACTTGGTTAGTAAGTGCATTGCCTACCATTACCCAAGATAATGTAAGAGCAGAATACTATTATGAACTGGCAAGGTTAAACCAAAAAGCCGGTGAGATAGAGAAAGCGAAATT